>JAFOYH010000040.1 GCA_017391465.1 Lachnospiraceae bacterium
AATGAAACAGATTTGATGAAAGAAATCAAAAACTGTACCTATGAGCAGGATTATGAGACAGCAGTGACACTGGCACAGAAGTTAGAATTGAATAAGATAAAGAATGTTTCTTCCTTGTGTTTGCTTGGCGAAATATTTTTGCATGAAGGTGAGAATGAACTGGCAGAAAAAGTGCTGTTAAAAGCCTATGAAAAGATGCCAAAGGGACGACGTGCCCTGGACATGCTGACAAGTCTGTATATTGATAAAGGCAGTTATTCGGAAGCGGAATATTATTACAAAGAGTTCATTTCGGTTGCATCCAGAGATTTACATCGTTATATTCTCAGATATCGTTTAGACAAAGGTAAAGGTGAACGATCTTCTGTTTTGATTCATACGCTGGAACAGTTGAAGGACTATGAATATATTGAAGAATGGGCATATGAGCTGGCTAAATTATATGCAGAGTCTGGAGAAGAAAAAAAATGTATTCGTGAATGTGATGAAATTGCATTGTGGTTTGGAACTGGCGAATATGTAGATCTTGCGAATATGTTGAAAGAAGAAGTTCAGGCAAAGATGACTGCAGAGGCTGAAGCGAATGCGATGCATCAGACTGTAGGAGCAACATATATGTTTGATTCGGAAGGACTTCTCGAACGCAGTGATTTTAATGTGCCGCTTAATGTAGATGCTTATATGTCTGATGATGAATATTCAGATGTGTATGATCTTGAAGAAGGTGGAAAAACAGAGAATATTGTTGGGTTGGATGAAAATATAAGTTTAGACGAGGCTTTAAGTGATGAAAAAGACGCCGAACAAAATGTCACTGCGATTGAAGATGTGTTCATGGATGATGCTATCGAAGAGCAGGATGAAACAGAGACTGTAGAAGATTCAGATATTATTGCAGCAAAAGCTGCTTCAATTTTATCCGGAGATGAGTTCGAAGACGAAGACGAAGATGAAGATTTTATTGAAAGACTTCAAAAGAAACTTGAATCGAATCGAAGCATTGTAACACCAATTCGGAAAGAAGATATTGAAAATCGTATGCGTATGGTTCAACCTGAATCGATTCCTGTTTTAGAAGAAGATGAAGGTATGGATGAGGAAGCAGATGAGATCGTTTCAAGTGATATGGATCATACAATTATGAATATGTTCCAGAACGAGATTGATTTTGCTTTAAAACCAGCAGATTTGATGACATTGGATGATGATGATGATGGTGAAGAAGATACGGATGAAGCTGACGAAACATCTGAAAATAAACTTGAAACAGAATCGGAAGTTGATGATAAAGCGATAGAAGATGAATTGACCAAAGATGAGGCTGTTCATGATCAGTCTTTCGAAGAGAGTGTACAGGCTGACGTGGTGAAAGATACAGTGAAAACTCTTTATGCGGATGATGAAGACGAAATTGTAACAGATGATATACCGGTTCCTGATACAGTGTTAGACATTTTTGCAACAGCTGTAGATATTCGTGATGTAAAAAAACAATTAGCTGAAACTTTTACAAAATTGGAATCTTCTTTGTTGGATAAAGAAGATATTTTAGCTCCATACGATATTAACTTTGTAGTTTCAGGTACAGATGAGAGTATGAAATCTCAGATTTCTATCGGTATTGCAAAAGCATTGAATACATATGGCGTGTGTGATAAAACAAAGATGGTTCGTGCAACTGCTGAAGAATTAAATGCTATGGACTTTTCGGTTGTATTTGAAAAGATTGCAGGCGGATGTCTGATTATTAGTGGCGCAGGGGCACTCTCCGAGGCATCTATCGAGATTATTACGGATTATGTTAATCAAGATGGACAGAAAGTAGCAATTGTTCTGGAAGATTCGGAGAAGGATTTTATGAATTTATGGAAGAAGTATCCAAAATTACGTTCAAAATTTCTCAATGTTATTAACATTTCAAAATATGATTCCAGTGAATTGGTTAAACTGGCAGAATCCTATGCAAAACGTCGCGGATATGACATTTCGGATGAAGTACGCAACATCGTATTAAAAGCAATATTTGAGGAACGTATGTCCAGTGGGGAAGATGTGAACTACGAAGATGTTATGGCAATCATTGATGAAGCTGTTGTGAATCTTGAAAAACGCAATATGAAGAATTTATTCATGACAGTACTTGATAATGCATATACAGAAGCGAGCATGTTCACCCTGATCTCAGAAGATTTTGATTAAAACAAAATTGGGAACAGAATAAAATACATAGAAAAAAAACAAGAGCATAGAATGGAATGATGAAGTTCAAGGAGTGGTTAAAGTGGAAAACCAGTTACTGATCACCATTATCATTATAAGCTCTTGTTTTTTTGTTGGAAGTTTAATTTTGGATCACGGAAAATGGATTGTGAATGCTGCCTGTCGTGGCGGATTAGGAATTCTTATGATTGGGTTGATCAATGCTATACTGTCGGGATTTGGATGGATGATTCCTGTAGGAGTCAATTTTTTTAACTTTGTTATTATTACTCTGTTAGGTTTTCCTGGATTATTTGCCTTATATGGGATTGGATTATGGCAGATATTTGGGTGACAAAATGAATAATTCTATTTCTTGAATTGATAAAAAATGACAAAATAATGTGTCAAAACATTAAGAAAATAGAAAAAAATTGGTAAAAAATGTCAAAAGCCTTCGAAATATTGTGAGTTTCGAAGGCTTTACAAATATTTTGGTCATGTTTATAATGAGTTTATCAAATCAATTCTGTAAATAAATTTCCATATAAAAAGTAAAAAAGTGAATATAGGAAAAGATTGCCATCGGAATGAAATAAGGAGGATGTGCAATGAACAGACAATTATGTATATGTGATGTGGAACCTGTTTATTTGAAAAGATTGGCTTCATATCTAAATCGTAAACCCGAATTTTTTTGGAAGATTAAGACATATACCGAATTGGAGTGGTGTTTGAGAGAACGACCGGATGTTCTTTTAGTATCTGGAAGTGCTTTGGAAATGTGGGCCCAAAAGAAAAAAACAACAGATTATCCGGAAATCATCGGAACGAAGATGATTTTTCTGGAAGATAATCAAAAGAATCCAGGAAAATGGCCATCTGTATGTAAATATCAGGCGGCAGGCATGGTATATGAAGATTTATTGGAAATTTTGGCAGAAGAAATCAGGCTAAAAACGGAGGTGATTGGTGTATATGGTCCATCAAATGGACAAGAAGCAGAAAAATTGGCCAAAGAGATTGGAAGAACATATGCTGAGAATGGAGAAGTACTTATTGTGACACTTGTTGAGTTTTCTACATTTTTAGGAGAAAAATTAGACGGAAATGGTATTGGAGAATGGTTTTATTATTATTCACAGCAGATAAAAGAGAAAAACAGACTTAGTGATTGGGTAATTACAGAAGAAAAACTCAATTTTTTACCAGGGTTTCGTACCGTTTATGATCGAAGAGGATTAACACTTGATGATTGGCAGAATTTTTTTAAGGAGGGATTAAGAAAAAGTAGATATCAAACAGTTATTTTGGTTTTTGATCGAATGCCAGAATATTTGGAACTGTTTATATGGTGTGATTCAATTTATGTGGACTGGGGTCGGGACGGCTATGGAAATTTAAGAAAACAGAGATTTGAAAAGATGGCGTCTTATATGGATATACAGGAATTGATGAAGAAATTTATAGAACAGTGACGAAAAAGGAGTAGGTATGGAAGGAAAAGATACTTATCAATTATTAAAGAAAAGACTTCAGGCCGAATTATTAAAAATACTACAACTGGGGGGAGAATGGTCTGATGAGGAAATTATGGATCAAATTGATGATCTTATTGTATCAGCAAGCAAAAATACATATTTGAGTGGATATCGTAAATTAATGATGAAGCAGGAATTGTTTAATTCGGTTCGACGTTTGGATCTTTTGCAGGAATTGGTAGATGATAAAGAAATATCAGAGATTATGGTCAATGGAATGGGAGATATTTTTTACGAGCGTCATGGACACATTTATCGATGGGATAAGTCCTTTGAATCCAACGAAAAGCTGGAGGATGTCATTCAACAGATTGTTGCGGGTGCAAATCGTCAAGTCAACGAGGCATCTCCTATTGTGGATGCTCGATTGTCGGATGGTTCACGTGTGAATGTGGTTTTGAAACCGATAGCGTTGAATGGTCCAATTCTCACAATTCGAAAATTTCCTGAAAAACCTATGGACATGGAGCGGCTGATTCATGATGGGGCGATCACACAGGAGGCAGCGGATTATTTAAAACAATTGGTAAAAGCGAAGTATAATATTTTCATTTCAGGAGGAACAAGCACGGGAAAGACAACAATGTTAAATGCTCTTATGCAGTATGTACCGTCGGATGAACGTGTTGTTACCATTGAAGATTCTGCAGAGCTTCAGATTCATAATATTAAGAATCTCGTTAAATTAGAAGCGAGAAGTGCCAATGTGGAGGGCGAACATCAAATATCAATTCGGGATTTGATCAAATCGGCCATGCGAATGCGACCGGATCGAATTATTGTGGGCGAAGTACGTGGCCCGGAGAGTGTTGATATGATTCAGGCAATGTCCAGTGGACATGATGGTTCGATTTCAACAGGACATTCGGGATCGCCGGAAGAAATGTTAAGTCGTTTGGAAACAATGATTCTCATGGGAATGGATATTCCTTTGATTGCCATACGTAAACAAATCGCTTCTGCTATCGATATTGTTATTCAATTGGAAAGGCTCAGAGATAAAAGTCGAAGAGTTACAGAAATTACGGAGATTATTGGTTATGAAGAAGGTGAAATCAAGTTAAATCCATTGTTTATATTTAAGGAACAGGTTGAAAACAACATGATTCGAGAAGAGGCAGAGTATATGGGAGAAACAAGTCGTGTTCAGGGAACACTTGTTGCATCTGGTAATCGTCTGATTCATAGAAAAAAACTGGAAAATGCTGCAATAAAATTGAGGGATGAGATGTGAAACTTACGGTGGATGGAAACTATCAGTTTACAGCGAAGGAGCATGTTTTATATCTTACAGTATGGTGCTTGGTTTGTTCAGGAATGGGATGGATTTTTTATGATACACCTGAGATGGGGATTTTTGGAATCCTGTCTTATTGGATCTGTTATAAGGGTGTATACAAATATAAAATGTGGCAACATCAAAGGCAGATACGCCTGGAATTTAAGGATACCATGATGTCTATATATAGTTCTTTATCTGCAGGGGCAACATTGGAAGAAAGTATGAAACGTGTACTGGTGGATATGGAACGCAGCTTAAAAAATGGTGCGCGAATGGTTGATGAACTTCGACTAATATGTCAGAAAATGGAACGAAATGTACCTGTCGGTCAATGTTTAGAAGAGATGGCCCTGAGGTGCGACAATAAAGATATGCAAAATTTTTCACAGATTATTTCGATTGGTAAGCGACAAGGAGGAAATATGGTTCAGCTTGTGCGGGATAGTGTGGAAAAAATTCAAAGAAGAATTGAAATCAGTCATGAGATTGAAGGAACAATTGGAGCAAAACGCGGAGAATTTGTATTTATGAGTTGTATTCCTGTAGGCATTATTATGTATATGCGTGTTTTTTCGCCGGAATTTATGAGTGTGCTGTATGACAATATCATAGGCAGGATATGTATGACAGTTTGTATGATAATTTATATCGCTGCCATTCTTTTGGGGATGCATATTTTGCGATTAGATTAGATATAGGAGGAATCTATTTGGGAAGGCAAAAGTATGGATGGGAACGGGATTTGTTATTGTATGTTTGATTACGGGTGTTTTTTGGGCCAGAGAGCACATGATGACTCGGGATACAATTACTGTTCTGGCCAGAAATCCACCGGGAAAGGGGGATTCGGAGGTGCAATTGAATGCATATATTGAAGAAACCAGTTATCCGGTAGATATACAAATAAAGGAAAGAATGTATACAGAAGATGAATTGGAAGAGGTTTTTAAAAAAGGAAAGGAATGGTTGGATTCCGTTTGGCTTGGGGAAAACACAGAGGCAGAATATGTGACGAGTGACTTGTATTTTCCTGCATATATTGATGAATTTGGATTGACAGTCCGTTGGGAAGTGGAAAATTATGTATGGATTCAATCGGATGGGAAAATCACTGAACGTGGACTTTTGGAAGAACCTCAATCGATTAACATATGTGCTGTTTTGAGTTATGGGGAAACAGAAAAAGTTTATACATATGAAGTAAATATAGGAAAAGCAGAAACAACAAAAGATAAACATATGAAAAAAGAAATCACAGATGCATTGAATATGCTGAATGATGAAAATCTTACAGAAGAAGAAATCTATTTACCAACAAGTTTAAATGGAGAGCAAATGTTATGGTACGT
>JAFOYH010000034.1 GCA_017391465.1 Lachnospiraceae bacterium
AAGGGTTGAGGGTAATTAAAATGAAAAAAAGTTATAATGAAGTAAATTTGAGAAAAGTTGCGATTATTGGATGTGGATTTGTCGGCTCAGCATCTGCGTTTGCTATTATGCAGAGTGGATTATTCTCAGAGATGGTATTGATTGATGCAGACAGAGACAGAGCAGAGGGCGAAGCTCTGGATATCAGTCATGGTCTTCCTTTTGCCCAGCCAATGAAAATCTATGCAGGGACTTATGATGATATTGTGGATGCAGCTATCATTATTATTACAGCAGGGGCAAATCAGAAACCGGATGAAACGCGTTTAGATCTTGTAAATAAAAATGTTTCTATTTTCAAAAGCATTATTCCGGAAATTAAAAAGAGAGAGTGTGGCGGCATCCTTCTTGTAATTTCGAATCCGGTTGACATTTTAACCTATACAACATTAAAGCTCAGCGGTTTCCCTGAAAATCGTGTGATCGGTTCTGGAACCGTATTAGATACTTCGCGTTTAAGATATGAAGTCGGCGAATATCTGGATGTAGACAGCCGAAGTGTGCATGCATTCATCATAGGAGAACATGGGGACAGTGAAATCGCGGCATGGAGCAGTGCCAACGTTTCCGGAGTACCTTTAAAGAATTTTTACGAATTAAAAGGTAAACGTAAATACGAAGCTGTGACAACACGTATGGCTGAAACGGTAAAGAATAGTGCTTACGAAATTATTTCCAAGAAAAAAGCTACATATTATGGAATCGCCATGTCTGTGCGTCGTTTGTGCCAGGCCATTATGAGAAATGAAAATTCCATTTTACCAGTTTCTGTCCCAATGCACGGAGAGTATGGTATTAATGATGTTGTTTTAAGTTTTCCATCGATTGTGGGAAAAAATGGTGTAGAGTCCAGAATGCCGATCGAGTTAAGTTTAGAAGAACAGGAAGCACTTCGTGAATCTGCGGAAACATTAAAAAATGTATTAAATAAAATTGAATTATAAAATATAAATATAAAGTGTTTCATATGCCCGCAAAGTGTATGAAACACTTTTTGTTTGTGTAAATACTATGAATTTGTTAAAATTATAAAATAGATAATTACATGAAAATGAGTCCATCGGAGGTTTACATTGAAGATTTTTCATATATCCGATTTACATATCGGAAAACAGTTAAATTATTATAGTCTAAAAGAGAATCAGGAAGATATTTTAAACCAGATTATTGAACAGATGAAAGTTCATAGACCCGATGTTTTATTAATTGCAGGAGATATTTTTGATAAATCCATGCCTTCGGGGGAAGCTTATACATTATTTGATCATTTTTTAAATGATCTTTCAGACTTACAGCCGAATATACCCGTATGCATGATCTCAGGCAATCATGATTCTCCGGAACGACTCAATTATGCCAGCAGTTTTATGGAGAAACATCACATCTATGTATCGGTTATGCCTCCGGTGCGAGAAGATGAGTATATAAAAAAAGTGGTGCTGCAGGATGCGTTCGGTCCAGTCAATATTTATCTTTTGCCATTTACAAAGCCGGGATATGTGCGTCCCTTATTTAAAGATCAGGATGTGCCGGATTATGAGACTGCCATTCGTTTGCTCATTGAACGTGAAAATATAGATGTTACTGAGAGAAATATTTTAGTATCTCATCAGTTTTATCAAAGTCAGGGTTGGGAAACGGCAACGTGTGATTCAGAGCAGGTGTTATTATCTGTCGGGGGATTGGATCGAATTGATATTGGTGTGTTGAAAGATTTTGATTATGTTGCCCTTGGTCATCTTCATGGTCCACAGAAGATTAAGAAAGAATGGATTCGATATTCTGGTTCACCTTTAAAATATTCAGTCAGCGAAGAACATCAGAATAAATCAATTACGGTGATCACGATGGAGGAAAAGGGAAAGCCGCTTCAGATGGATCAAATTATGTTAATTGCAAAACAGGATGTACGTTCTGTGCGTGGAACTTTAGATGAAGTACTTGAACAGGCAAATACGGAAAATAATCATGACTTCATTCGTGTGACTTTGACGGATGAGCATGAGCCATATCGCATGAAAGAACAGCTTCGTGAAGTCTATGATTCGGTTTTGGAAATTCATGTGGACAATACACGAACACGAAGAAAATTGGAATTTGACATAGAAAAAACAGAAAATCTGACACCCTTTGAAGCTTTTCAGATTTTCTATGAAGATATGAACAGAGCACCAATGTCAGAAAGTGAAGAAGAACTTATGGTATCTATTTTCAGGAAGACGATGGAGGATGGAGAATGAAACCGTTAAAACTTGTATTATCTGCATTTGGTTCCTATGGCGGATGTGAATGTGTGGACTTTGAAAAAATGCAGAAGGGTCTCTTTCTTATTACCGGAGATACGGGTGCTGGAAAAACGACCATATTTGATGGGATTTCCTATGCTCTTTATGGTCAGACGAGTGGACGCAGACGTGATGGTGATATGATGCGCAGTCAATACGCGACGGATGCGGACGAGACATTTGTAGAATTTACCTTTATTGAAAGTGGTAAAATATATAAAATACGACGAAATCCTAACTGGCAGCGAATGAGCAAACGTAAAAATAAGGCTGGTGAATATGCTCTGACAAAAGTTTCCGCCAAGGTCGAACTAACTATGCCGGATGGTACTGTGTTTGCTGGAAAGATGAAAGAAACGGATCAGAAGATTATTGAAATCATCGGAATGGACATCCATCAGTTCTGCCAGGTATCCATGATCTCTCAGGGAGATTTTATGAAATTATTATTTGCCTCATCCAAAGAACGTAAAGAAATTTTTTCTAAAATTTTTCCAACAGAAGTTTACTGGCGCATCCAAATACAGCTCAAAGATCAGGAACGTTACTTATATGGACAATTGGAAAATATGCATCAGCGATGTCAGAGTGATATTTCAAATGTTCAGTACCTGTCTGAAAGTGCGTACAAAAGTGCATGGGAAGAAAATGGACATTTCTCAGAAATAGATAATGAAGATGTTCTTAAATTAATCGAATCGATTATTTCGGAAACTACCGCGAAAGAAAAAGAACTTCAGGATGTTATAAAAAATATAGATGTTTTAATAGAATTGTATCGTATAAAAGATGAAAAGCTGGAAAGAGAAAAAAAACTCAAAGTTGAAGTTGAGTGTTTAGAAGATACCATTCTGAAATTATTTTCTAATGTTGATCTTGAAGAAAAAGAATTGTTGAATATACGTGAGCATTATGATCGTTCATGGTGGGAAAAACAAAATCATATGCTTCGTATCCAACAGGAAATGCCGGAGTATGATACCCTGGAAGAAGAAAAACAGAAGCTTCAAGATGTTCGTTTGGAATTGGAACTGACTGGAAATACTGCGATTCAATGGAAAAATGAAGCCGGACAGATTTTAAAAAGGATTGAAACGACTCGGCAGGAACAGGAATATCTAAAAGACAGTGGTATTCGAAAAGTTGAAATCGAACAGAAACAGACGATCCATAATGAACAGTTAGAACGTATGAAAAAACTTCTGGAGCGTCGCGGTGTGTGGAATCGAAGTATTCAGAATTATAAAACAGAAAAGGAATATCTGGAGAAAAAGTTACAATCCTATCAGCAGGCATCGAGGCATTATGATATGCTCTATGATCAGTTTATTGCATCTCAGGCAGGTTTGATGGCAAGAAATTTAAAAAATGGGGAACCATGTCCCGTATGTGGTTCGGTGCATCATCCGGCCCCTTATAAAATGGAACAGTCGGAAAAAATGGTGGACCAGAAGATGGTGGAAGATGCGAGAGCTTTCAGAGAACACGAACAAAATGCAGTTGAGACATCCAGGGAAACATTTACAAAAGTTTCAGATCAGTTAATCGCATTTAAACATCAGATTTTACAGGAAGGTTCGCATTTTCTTGAGGATGGGGAAAGTCTGCTTAAAGCAAATACTTTCTGGACAACAATTTCCAAAATGGTTCGGGATAAAGAAAATGTGTGTGCTGCATTGAATAATCAATTAACTCAATGCATAAAAAATGTAAAGGTTTATGAACAGAATGAAAAGCAGCTCAAAATTATGGAAGAACGAATGACTCAGGCGAAGGATGTTTATCAGGAGATGATTCAAAAAGAAGTACTTCTGCAGGCAGAACAGACGCAGCATGAAAAAAATATCAGACACATTGGAGAAAAGTTATCCTATTCATCCAAAAAAGACGCTGAAGTTATAATGAAACAACTTGAAGATGGAATGAAACAGTTGAAAGATCAATTGAGTCAGGCAGAAAAAACATTGGAGAATAATAAAAAGAAACTTCAGTCCAATCAGGGACAACTTGAAGAACGTAAGCGTCAGTGGAAGCAGATGATTGAAGAAGTACAAGCTGCAGACCGGATCTTTGAATCCCATATGAAACAGATGAATTTTTCTCTGGAGATGACTTTGGGTGAGTTAAATCATATGAAGAAGCTGTATCATGAACAGGAAAAACAGGCCTATGGTATTCGACAATCGAATCAAAGCATATATTACCGTTTAAAAGAAACATTTACAGAGTATAAAGATCAACAGGAACATTTTGCAAAAGTGCGAAAACTTAGTCGTATTGCCAATGGTGAGATGCCGGGTGTTGCTAAAATTGATTTTCAGACCTATATGCAGCGTCGTTATTTTAAACAGATGATTCAGGCGGCAAATCGAAGATTGGCTGTTATGAGTCGAAATCAGTTTTTGCTGGAATGCCGTGATATGAATCAGTTAGGAAAACAAGGTGAAGTGGGGCTTGACCTGGATGTGTATAGTCTTGTCAATGACAGTGTTCGTGATATTAAGACCTTATCCGGTGGAGAATCCTTTATGGCAGCTCTTTCGATGGCCCTTGGTATGGCAGATGTCATCCAACAGGAAGCTGGTAAGATTCATGTAGATACATTATTCATTGATGAAGGTTTTGGGACACTGGATGAAAATTCAAGAAATCAGGCCGTACACATTTTAAATGAGTTGGCCGGAGGTGAACGTCTGGTAGGTATTATTTCGCATGTACATGAATTAAAAGCGCAGATTGAGCAGAAAATACAAGTCAAAAAGACAGAACAGGGGAGTCAAATTGTTGCTTGTTATTTGGAATAGAATTGCATATAATGATTAAATGTGTCCAATATACATGGGCATAATTAAGACAAGTAAAGAGGGAGACAGATGATAAAAAAAATAATCGAAACCTATAAAGAAATTATATCTTATTTGTTTTTCGGAGTATGTACAACGGTTGTCAATTTTATTATTTATTTTGCATGTACAAATCTTTTAGATATGAATTACCTGCTTGCGAATGCATTATCATGGGCGGGAGCCGTGACTTTTGCGTATGTGACCAATCGTATTTGGGTGTTCCAAAGTAAAAATCGAGGGATTCGTGCTATTTTTAAAGAAATTATTGCATTTGTCGGATGTCGATTGTTATCGGGAGTGATGGATATGTTGATTATGTTTATTGGCGTGGACGTGTTGGGGATTCCTGATAGCATTACAAAGTTTATGACGCAGGTAGTTGTGGTTGTTTTGAATTATATATTCAGTAAATTAATTATTTTCCGTAAATAAAATTCACAAAGGAATCACAGTTGAAACACAAACCAGTCACAAATAACTGATAGAATATCGACATAAAATGAAACAAATGGAGGAATTTTTAATGAGTGATTATTACAATTACCACGATGAACAACAGGGAAATAATTACAGCTATTACCAATCGGATGAGGCTGCAAGAAGATCCTATTCTCCTTACGATACACCGGAACCAAACCGAACAGAACGTAAAAAGAAAAAGGGAAGTTTTGCAGGAAAACTGGTAAAGGCTATCTGTCTGGGTCTGACATTTGGGCTTGCAGCAGGGGCAGCCTTTGCAGGGGTGACAAAGATTGCGAATTTGGGAAAAAGAAATGGAAACACAGAGAATGCAAGTAACGCTGGGATGAAGGTTAATATTGTTAAAACATCAGACACCGATGTTCAGACCATTAATGCAACGGATGTATCAGATATTGTGGAAGAATGTATGCCATCCATCGTTGCAGTGAATACACAGGTTGTGACGACCCAGTATTTCTTTGGACAGTCTTATTCTAAAGAAGGCAGTGGTGCAGGTTCTGGATTTTTGATCAGCGAAGCGGATGGAACATTATATGTTTTAACAAATTATCATGTTATCCAGGATTCTACGAGTATCAGTGTGACATTTAATGATGGAAGCAAAGCGGATGCACTGGTCAGAGGTTATGATGAAAGTGCAGATATTGCGGTCATTACCGTGGATTACAGTACATTATCTGAAGAAACAAAATCCAATATAGCAGTCGCTGTTATGGGTGATTCAGATGCATTGGAAGTTGGTAATGGTGCCATTGCCATTGGTAATGCTTTGGGCTATGGTCAGTCTGTTACAACCGGTGCCATTAGTGCTGTGAATCGAGAAGTTCAATTGACGGATGGAACGGTAACGCTTATACAGACAGATGCGGCCATTAATCCAGGAAATAGTGGTGGCGCACTGCTGAATACAAAAGGTGAAGTCATTGGTGTGAATACAGTGAAGTATTCAGATACAGATGTTGAAGGTATGGGATTTGCTATTCCGATTAACTCTGCATTAGAAACTGCGCAGGGAATCATTGATGGAAGCATTGTTCCAAAAACGGATGAAAATACAGCTTACCTTGGAATTTCCGGTGGCACGTTGGATGAAGCTGCAGCCGAAAGCTATGGTTATCCGGCCGGAATTTATATCAGTATGGTTGAACGAAATTCTGCAGCAGCCAGAGCTGGCTTACAGCAGGGAGACATCATTACTGGATTTAATGGAGAAACCATTTTAACAATGGAAGAACTTCAGGAAAGACTCATGGATTGTCTGCCAGGGGATCAAATTACATTAACTGTTCAGAGACAGAACATGCGTGGCAGTTTCGCTGAGATGGAATTGAGTACCATTCTTGGTTCCAGAGCAGATGTCATGGAATAATCATATAGAAGGAGGCAGATGGATGCCAGATTACAGAGAAGTTGATGAAGATTTTAAAACTACGAAAGATAAAGATATTATAGAGTCTCATAATGCTAAAAAAGAAGACGCAAACGCAAACATTATTGAGGATGATTCCAAGGACGATTATGAGGAAATCTGCTACATGTGTCGCAGACCGGAAAGCATTGCCGGAAAGATGATTCACATTCCTATGGAAAATGTCTGCATGTGTATCGACTGTATGGAACGCAGTTTTAATATGATGAATAACACGCCAATTGACTATGATGAAATTATGAAAAATATGAATTTCAATATGTTTGGCGGCAATATGATGGGTGATGGCATTCCAAAAAGTCAGCGTTTGAAGAAGAAAAAGCCAAAAGAGAATCAGGAACCGCCAATTCATCTAAAAGATATTATGCGTCCTCACAAGATGAAAGAAAGTCTGGACGATTATGTGATTGGTCAGGATTATGCAAAAAAGGTTATGTCTGTGGCTGTTTATAATCATTACAAACGTGTGGCAACCAATACGATGGATGAAATCGAAATTGAAAAGTCCAATATGCTGATGATTGGACCAACCGGTTGCGGAAAAACCTATCTGGTGCGCACATTGGCAAAATTATTGGATGTTCCATTAGCTATTGCGGATGCCACATCTTTAACGGAAGCCGGTTATATTGGTGATGATATCGAAAGTGTTGTGTCAAAATTACTTGCTGCAGCTGGCAATGATGTTGAGAAGGCAGAACGCGGTATTATTTTTATTGATGAAATTGACAAAATTGCCAAGAAAAAGAATACCATGAGTCGTGATGTCAGCGGAGAATCCGTACAGCAAGGTCTTTTAAAACTTCTTGAAGGAAGTGATGTGGAAGTTCCGGTAGGAGCCAGCAGTAAAAATGCTATGGTGCCACTGACAACTGTTAATACACGCAATATTTTATTTATATGCGGTGGGGCATTCCCGGATCTTGAGAATATTATTAAGTCTCGTTTGACAAAGACAACTACCATTGGTTTTGATGCTTCTTTAAGAGATGAATATGATAATGATCCAGATCTTATGAGTAAAGTAACAATTGAAGACCTTCGAGAATTTGGTATGATTCCGGAATTTATTGGACGTTTACCGGTTATTTTCAGTTTGAAGGGATTGGATGAAGAAGCACTCGTGAAGATTTTAAAAGAGCCAAAGAATGCCATTATTAAGCAGTATCAGAAATTGTTGGCATTGGACGAAGTGGATCTTCAGTTTGATGATGGAGCACTTGCAGCCATTGCACGGCGTGCGATTCAGAAAAAAACAGGTGCCCGTGCGTTAAGATCAATTATTGAAGAATTAATGTTGGATATCATGTTCCAGGTTCCAAAAGACGATAATATTGGCCGCGTAACTATTACTGAAGATTATGTAGAAAAAACAGGCGGACCATTCATTGAGTTTAGAGGTATGTATTCACTGGAGAATAAAAAACCTGCAGGTTACATACAATAAACTAATAGGAATCCGGGAGTGATTTCATGGCGTTGACCGAAGAACAGCGTGAGAGAAGAGATATATTACTCTCACAGGATTATGCAGATTTTCTTGTAGCATATGGCGGTAATGTTGAAGTTGCTGTGGAAAAATATCAACCCGACAGTTATGAGATTATCAATAGCGGTTTTATGGTCATCCATAAGGCTTTGTCCTTGGAAGGTATCGAAATGCTGGATGATTATCCTTATAATCTCATTCCTGAGGTTATGGGATTACTGGATACAACCAGTATGGAACAAAGTGGCATTTTGCCTGTGCATTATCGTCCGGGATCCGGATATCTTGGACAAGGCGTTCTTATTGGTGTCATTGATACGGGGATTGATTTTACCCATCCGGTTTTTCGCAATTCCAATGGGACGACACGTATTCGTTCAATTTGGGATCAAACCATTCAATCTGAGAATATTCCGGAAAGATTTCCTTATGGGACCTTATATACAGAGGAAGAATTAAATCAGGCATTGGCATCCGCCGATCCTTTTGAAATTGTTCCAAGCCGTGACTTTGAAGGACATGGAACATTTATGGCAGGAATCATGGCGGGTAGTGAAGATCCAGAGAATGATTTTGTGGGAGCAGCACCGGAAAGCAGCATTGCAGTTGTGAAATTAAAACCGGCAAAAGGTTATTTAAGAGAGTATTATGTTTTACCTGAAGAAGTGGTTGCTTTTCAGGAAACGGATGTATTTATGGCGATTCAGCATTTGATTAATGAAGCAGTACGTTACCAGATGCCCCTGGTTTTATGTTTGGGTATTGGGAATACATTAAATAGTCATGAGGGAACATCAAATTTAAGTCAGTATTTGAACGCAATCAATAATCTGACGGGTGTGTGTGTAGTGCTTGCCGCAGGTAATGAACTTGGAAGAGCCCATCATTATTCTGGTTTTGTGGCAGAAAGAGATGCCAGTGATACAGTTGAATTAAAAGTTGGTGAACAGGAGAGGGGCTTTCAGATGGAAATCTGGGGCAGCCTCTCCGATGTGTTTTCTGTAGAAATTATTTCTCCAGAAGGTGAAAGGATTACACGAGGTCAATCGAGTGGCGGCCAGTCGCTGCGTGTTCGATTGCTATTTGAGGATACAGAGATTTACATTTCCAATAAATCGGCAGGACTTACGAGTGGACGTTTTCTTATGGTTATACAACTTCGAAATCCGACACCTGGAATATGGACATTTCGGATTTATGGAGAAAGAATCATTAATGGAAACTTTGATATCTGGCTTCCGATGGAAAAATTTATGAATGCGGATACAGTTTTTTTGAATCCAGATCCAGACATCACGTTGACGTCTGTGTCAACCACATCATCAACGGTGACAGTGGCCAACTATAATCATTATAATGACAGCCTGTATGTTCGTTCAAGTCGGGGATATACATCGTCAGGGATTATAAAACCGGATGTGGCGGCTCCAGGGGTAGGCGTTTTTGGGCCGATACCTGGCGGACGGTATGAAAATCGAAGCGGTTCCAGTATTTCCGCAGCCCATGCAGCTGGTGCAGCAGCAATTTTATTTGAGTGGGGGCTTCTAAATGCTATGATTATCAATATGGATGGCAGTGATGTGCGACGAATGCTTATTCTTGGATCAGATCAGAAAGAAGGTGTTTTATTTCCAAATAAAGGATGGGGTTATGGAGCGATGAATTTGCAAAATACCTTTGAAACTTTACGTTTGGTGAGGTAAAATAGAGATACATAAAGGAGGTGCAATGATGGCATTTTTTGATGATTTAAAAGCTGGTCTTAGTGAAGTGGCAAAAACAGTTGGCGAAAAGTCCGAACAACTTGTTGGAATTTCCAAGTTGCATTTAAAGAAAACAAATTTAAATAATGAATTAAAAGCAACCTATCTTGAACTTGGAAAGATGATTTATGAAGAGAAAAAAGCAGGTGCTGAATTTTCAGAAGCCGTCGTTCAGTTATGCCAGAAAGTAGACATGGGCCTTGAAGCGATTGCTGAGGTTGAAGCTCAGATTGAAGCTGCAAAAGCAGAGGGTAAAGAAACAACTGTGGAAGAAAGTATTGTGGAAGATGATATTGTAGACTCTGCTGATGTTGTTGTTGAAGAACATGCCGAGGTAATTGAAGCGGTTACTGAAGAAACCACAGAAGCGGAATAATTAGAACACGGATGAATACCATGTTTAAACTGGCACGTTTTGACGTGCCAGTTTCTAAGTGTGGAATTTTAGGATATTTATTATAGAACTTGAAGAAAAGAGGAAAAAACATGACACAGTTTGATCAGAGAATCGAAGTCCTTCGTCAGAGAATGAGAGAAGATCACATTGATTTTTATCTCATTCCTACAGCAGATGATCATGCATCTGAATACATCAGTGATTTTTATAAAGTTCGTAATTACTATGCAGGATTTACGGGTTCTGCAGGAACTTTGATGATCGGTATGGATATGGCCGGACTTTGGACCGATGGAAGATATTTTATTCAGGCAGAGAATCAGCTTGCAGGAAGTCAGGTGACGTTATTCCGCATGTCAAGTGCCGGGGTACCTACTGTTTTGGAATATTTGACAGAACATATGCCGGAGGGCGGAACTTTGGCATTTGATGGTCAGGTGGTTGATCTTGCTCAGGGAAAACATTATGAAACCATGATAGAAGCAAAAAAAGGCAAGATCCTGTGGAGTGAAGATATTGCTGGTAATTATTGGGAAGATCGTCCAATACGTGCATCAAAGCCTGTCTATGTTCTGGATGAATCCTATGCGGGTAAAAGTCGTGCCAAAAAGCTGGAAGAGCTTAAAGCATATATGCATTCCCAAAAGGGAAAAAGTGTATTGCTTGCATCTTTGGAAGACATCGCGTGGCTTTTGAATCTCCGTGGCGATGATGTGGCACATACTCCTGTTTTTCTTTCCTTTGCCCTTGTTACAGAAGAAAATACATCGCTCTATGTGGATAAGAGTGCATTTTCTGCAGAAATCTGTGAACAGTTGTTGGCTGATGGTGTAGAATTAAAACCATATATGGATATTTACGAGGATTTAAAACATCTGGGTAAAGAAAGTATTTTATATGATGCATCAAAGGTAAATTATGCCCTTTGTCAGTGTATACCTGAAGGTGTTCAGGTCATTCCTGCAGATGTGAATGTAATGATTCCAAAGTCCATTAAAAATGAGGTAGAACTTGAGAATCTTCGAAGTGCACACATTAAAGATGGTGTGGCTGTTACGAAATTCATGTATTGGTTAAAGACAAATGTTGGCAAAATTCCAATGTCTGAGATCAGTGCCTCCGATTATCTCGCAGAACTTCGTGCAGCCATTGATACATATATTGATTTGAGTTTTGAAACAATTGCAGCATATAAAGCCAATGCAGCCATGATGCATTATAGTGCGACACCAGAAACGGATGCGAAACTTGAGGCGGAAGGCATGTTGCTTGTAGACTCGGGCGGTCAGTACTATGAAGGAACAACGGATATTACACGTACATTTGTACTTGGACCGATTTCCGAAGAAGAAAAGAAACATTTTACATTAGTTGCAAAATCTATGTTAAATCTTGCAAATGCCAAATTCCTCTATGGATGTACAGGATATAATCTGGATATTCTTGCACGTGGACCATTGTGGAACATAGGCATTGACTATCGATGTGGAACTGGTCATGGTGTAGGATATTTGTTGAGTGTGCATGAAGCACCAAACGGTTTCCGATGGAAACAGATTCCGGATCGAAATGATTCTGCCATTCTGGAAGAAGGTATGGTTACAACAGATGAACCAGGTGTTTATATTGAAGGCAGTCATGGCATTCGTACAGAGAATGAATTTATCTGTGTAAAAGATGAACTGAATGAATATGGTCAGTTTATGCGTTTTGAAATGCTGACATGGGCACCGATCGATCTGGATGGTATTGATCCAACATGGATGAATCCGGATGATATTCGTCAGCTGAATAGATATCATCAGCAGGTTTATGAAAAAATTAGTCCATACTTGAATGAAGATGAAAGACAATGGTTAACTCAGTATACAAGAGCCATCTAACCATTAAAACGCGCAGAAAATGGTAAGGATTCAAGGGTTATTCAATGGACAATGATTTATGAATGTGTTATATTTAAATCAAATTATAAAATGTGTGTAATTTTTTTAGGAGGAAAGACCAATGAAATTTTTTATTGACACAGCGAAAGTAGAAGATATTAAAAAAGCTAATGATATGGGTGTTATCTGTGGTGTTACAACAAACCCATCTTTAATCGCAAAAGAAGGACGTGTTTTTGAAGAAGTTATCGCAGAAATTGCTTCCATCGTTGATGGACCAATCAGTGGCGAAGTTAAAGCAACAACTGTAGATGCAGAAGGCATGATTGCAGAAGGTCGTGAAATTGCTAAAATCCATCCAAATATGGTTGTAAAGATTCCTATGACTGTTGAAGGTTTAAAAGCTTGTAAAGCTTTAACAGCAGAGGGCATCAAAACAAATGTTACATTGATTTTCACAGCAAATCAGGCATTGCTTGCAGCTAGAGCTGGTGCAACATATGTATCTCCATTCCTTGGCAGATTAGATGATATCTCTACAAATGGTGTTCAGTTAATTCGTGATATCGCTGATATGTTTGCTGTAGCAGGTATTGAAACAGAAATTATCGCAGCAAGTGTTCGTCACCCAATGCACGTTACAGAATGTGCACTTGCCGGTGCTGATATTGCAACTGTTCCTTACAATGTAATCGAACAGATGACAAAACACCCATTAACAGATCAGGGTATTGCTAAATTCCAGGCAGACTACAAAGCTGTATTTGGTGAATAATTCAAATGAAACTTAAGATAAAATGGCGGGCTTTAAAGCCCGCTTTTTTATGCGATTGGAAATCCTAATGGTTTTTTAAAATTTGGTTTTTGTGTATTTAGGATGTTCGTGTATTGTGTTTTGAAAGAAAATTCGATATAATTTAGATTAGTTTCTGATTAATTATAATATAGTAATGAGGAATGAGAATGAAGAGTAAAGACTTTTATGAAATCGGAGAAGAACTTCAAAAAATTGTTCAAACAGCGATTGATTCAAATAATTTTAAAGAATTAAATGAGACGATTCGAACAACAATCAATCATGCGGTAGAAAGCATTAAAGAAGGTGTGAAAACCAGTCAGATATCCAAAGGAAAGAATGAAGAGATTCCAAACATAGATGGGAATAAAAAAAGAGAGATCAAGGCTTTAGAGTCTCGATATTTTACGGCACGGCCAACTGGTAATCTACTGGGAGGTGTCATGGTGTTTTTCGGGTTTAGTACAGCGGTAATATTAGCTATTGTTTTGATTGGTTTGTTCATATTAGATATGGTGTTGGAAGGTATTTCTCTTTTGATCGTTCCAATGATTGTGTTGAGTATATTCATTATACTACTGTTATTTATGGGTGTTAAAGGACAGATCATGCGGGCGCGTGTGAAGCGTTTTAAAAAATACCGAAGAATACTGGAAGGTCGAGAATTCTGCAGTATTGAAGAATTGTCCGGGAATATTGGGAAGTCATATGATTATGTCATAAAAGATTTATATCGTATGATTGATTTAAAATGGTTTTTACAGGGACATATTGATGCACAGGAGAAGCATCTGATCATCACGGATAAGATGTATGAACAATATACATTAGCCATGGAAAGCTTAAAACAGCGCCAGAAAAAGGCTAAAGAAGAGGCTGAAAAAATGGCTGATCCAAAATATACGGAAGAAGTGCGTCAGATGCTTTTGGAAGGTAAGCGTTTTGTTGATCATATCCGTGAATGCAATGATGCTATTCCGGGAATTGAGATTTCAGAAAAGATGTCTCGTTTGGAATTGATTGTCTCCAGACTTTTTGCACAAGTGGAAAAAAATCCTTCTGTGGCATCGGAAATGCATCAGTTTATGACCTATTATCTGCCAACAACCGAAAAACTTTTAGATGCATATCGGGAATTGGATGTACAGCCAGTACAGGGGCAGAATATCATCGAAACAAAAAAAGAGATTGAAGTTACATTGGATACATTAAATCAGGCATTTGAGAAACTTTTAGACAATTTTTACAGAGATATGGCATGGGATGTGACAACAGATATTTCTGTTCTGAATACCATGCTGGCAAAAGAAGGACTGACAGATGATGCCATGACTATGGAGAGCAAAGCACAGTAGTGAGGAGAATGATTATGAGTGATCCGTTTAATGAATTTAACATGACACCAACATTGGTTTTTGACGATATGCCAATCATTGAGGAAGAGAAAAAAGAAGTTGTGGAAGTTTCTGAGGAAAAACCAAAGCCATTGGATGATTCCATGCTGAATGACGATGAAAAGGCGATGGTAGACCGTTTTGTTCAGCAGATTGATCTGACCAATACGAATGCCGTTTTGCATTATGGTGCAGGTGTTCAGAAAAAGATGGCTGATTTTTCAGAAACTGCTCTTGAAAATGTAAGATCTAAAGATCTTGGTGAAGTTGGAGATATGCTCAGCAATGTTGTTGTTGAACTGAAAAGTATTGATGCAGATGAAGAGGAAAAGAAAGGATTTTTTGGAAACCTTTTTAAGAAAACAGAGAATAAACTGACAACCATGAAAGCAAAATATGCAAAGGCAGAAGATAATGTGATGCAGATTACGAAAGCTTTGGAATCCCATCAGGTTGTTTTGTTAAAAGACATTGCCGTTCTGGATAAAATGTATGAATTAAATTTGAGTTATTTTAAAGAGCTTTCTATGTATATTCTGGCTGGAAAGAAGAAACTTGAACAGGTTCGAAGTGAAGAGCTGGCAGAACTTGTGGCAAAGGCAGAGGCTACAGGTCTTGCGGAAGATGCACAGGCAGCCAAAGATATGGAAGGCTTATGTCAAAGATTTGAAAAGAAAATTCATGATCTCGAATTGACACGCATGATTTCTATTCAGACAGCACCTCAGATTCGTCTTGTCCAGAATAGTAATACGATGATGGTTGAAAAGATTCAGTCTACGGTCGTGAATACGATTCCGCTTTGGAAGAGTCAGATGGTTCTTGCCCTTGGTGTGGAACATTCTAATCAGGCAGCCAGAGCACAGCAGCAAGTCGCAGACATGACCAATGAACTTCTTAAAAAGAATGCGGAGACACTTAAGATGGCATCTATCGAAACCGCAAAAGCATCGGAACGCGGCGTTGTTGATATTGAGACATTGAAACAGACCAATGCTTCATTGATCTCCACGTTGGATGAAATTATGAAGATTCAGACGGAAGGTCGCGAAAAACGTCTGGTTGCAGAACATGAACTTCGTCAGATGGAAGATGATATTAAGAATAAATTATTGGAAATTCGTAAATAAATGAACATTAAACGCCCTGCCTGTTCAGGCAGGGCTGTTTTTCCACTATAGAGATTATCTATGGATTGAAACATTGTGAATGATGTTACAGAAAGGAAAATTATGGCAAAAGATTATATTAAGATTCGAGGTGCAAAAGAGCATAATTTAAAGGGAATCGATATCGATATTCCAAGAAATGAGCTGGTTGTTTTAACAGGTCTTTCCGGTTCAGGTAAATCTTCTCTGGCCTTTGATACCATTTATGCCGAAGGTCAAAGACGTTACATGGAATCTTTATCCTCTTATGCGCGTCAATTCCTTGGACAAATGGAAAAACCGGATGTGGAAAGCATTTCTGGTCTTCCGCCAGCGATTTCTATCGATCAGAAATCGACCAACCGAAATCCGCGTTCTACAGTTGGTACGGTAACGGAGATTTATGACTATCTGCGTCTTCTTTATGCACGTATTGGTATTCCACATTGTCCGAAATGTGGCAAAGTAATAAGAAAACAGACGGTTGATCAGATGGTGGATACGGTCCTTGATTTGCCGGAACGTACCAAAATTCAACTCCTTGCACCCGTTGTTCGCGGACGTAAAGGTGAGCATGTAAAGCTTTTGGAACAGGCTAAAAAGAGCGGATATGTCCGTGTTATGATTGATGGCAATCTTTATGATCTGTCTGAAGAAATTAAATTGGAAAAGAATAAAAAACATAATATCGAAATAGTTGTTGACCGAATTGCAGTGAAGCCGGGAATTGAAAAGCGATTAACGGATTCCATTGAAACGACTATGAAATTATCCGAAGGCCTGGTTGTTGTTGATGTCATTGGCGGAGAGCCTTTGACATTCAGCCAGAGTTTTTCCTGTCCGGATTGTGGGGTTAGTTTAGATGAAATTGAACCAAGAAGTTTCTCCTTCAACAATCCATTTGGTGCATGTCCAACCTGTAAAGGTCTGGGATTTAAGATGGAATTTTCCGAAGAACTTTTGATCCCGGATACGACGCTTAGCCTTAATGAAGGGTGTATTGTGGGTATGGGATGGCAATCTGCAAGTTCGAATGGCAGTTTTACCAATGCTATCTTAAAAGGAATGGCGGAACACTATGGTTTTTCACTGGACACGCCATTTGGAGATTATCCAAAAAAAATCCATGATCTTTTGATCTACGGAACCAATGGTGAATCATTTAAAGTCTATTATAAAGGCATGCGTGGTGAAGGTGTTTATGATGTGGCTTTCGAAGGTCTTATTCGAAATATGGAGCGTCGTTATCGTGAAACCGGTTCAGAGATTACACGTCAGGAATATGAAAAATATATGATGATCACACCCTGTAATGAATGTGAAGGCAAGCGATTAAAAAGGGAATCTCTTGCGGTGACTATTTCGGATAAAAATATTGCAGAGATTACAGAACTTTCCATCGTTGAATTGTTGAAATTTATGAATGAACTGCAATTGTCTGAACATCAGACCATGATCGGACAGCAGATTTTGAAAGAAATAAAGGCTCGTTTAGGGTTTCTTGTGAATGTAGGTCTGGACTATCTCATGCTGGCACGTTCCACAGGCACTCTGTCCGGTGGAGAAGCTCAGCGTATTCGTCTGGCAACTCAGATTGGTTCGGGTCTTGTCGGCGTTGCATATATTCTGGATGAGCCAAGCATTGGGCTTCACCAAAAAGATAATGATAAACTTTTGAAGGCTTTGAAAGATTTGAGAGATCTTGGAAATAGTCTGATTGTGGTGGAACATGATGAAGATACCATGTTAGAAGCGGACTATGTGGTGGATATTGGTCCTGGTGCTGGCGAACATGGTGGTGAAGTGGTGGCAAAGGGAACGCCTAAAGAAATTATGAGAAGTCGCAAGTCCATCACCGCAGCTTATCTTTCCGGTAAAAAACGAATTCCTGTTCCGAAAGAACGTCGTCAGCCAAATGGAAAATTGACCATTGTTGGTGCTCAGGAAAATAACCTGAAAAACATTGATGTAGAGATTCCGCTTGGTGTATTTACGTGTGTCACAGGTGTTTCCGGTTCCGGAAAGAGTTCTCTTGTTAATGAGATTTTGTATAAACGACTGGTAAGAGATTTAAATCACTCACGAACATCACGTCCGGGCAAACATAAAGAACTAATGGGTGTGGAACAGCTTGATAAAGTCATCAATATTGATCAGTCGCCAATTGGTCGTACGCCACGTTCCAATCCGGCAACGTATACGGGTGTCTTTGACATGATCCGTGATCTTTTTGCTTCCACAGTGGATGCCAAAGAGCGTGGTTATAAAAAAGGTCGTTTCAGCTTTAATGTTAAGGGTGGCCGATGTGAGGCTTGTTCCGGGGACGGCATCATCAAGATTGAAATGCATTTCTTATCCGATGTTTATGTACCATGTGAAGTTTGTCAGGGAAAACGTTATAATCGAGAAACATTGGAAGTTAAATATAAAGGGAAGAATATTTATGATGTATTGAATATGACGGTTGAAGAGGCACTTTCTTTCTTTGAACACGTGCCATCCATTCGTCGTAAGATTGAAACATTGAATGATGTAGGGCTTTCCTATGTGCGTCTTGGACAGCCATCGACCACATTATCGGGTGGAGAAGCTCAGCGTGTAAAACTTGCCACAGAGCTTAGTCGTCGAAGTACGGGGAAGACTATTTATATCCTGGACGAACCAACAACAGGTCTCCATTTTGCAGATGTGCATAAACTCATCGAGATTCTTCATCGTCTCACGGATGGTGGTAATACGGTTCTTGTCATTGAACATAATCTGGACGTGATCAAGACAGCCGATTATATCATTGATATTGGACCGGATGGCGGTGACCGTGGCGGAACAGTGATCGCACAGGGAACTCCGGAAGAAGTCGCCGAATCCGATGTGTCTTATACAGGGAAATATATTAAAAAATATTTAGAAAGAGATAAAAATATATCTCAGTAACAAAGGAGTGGATGTTGTCACGTAACCAAAGTGTTATAATTGAATAAGAAGTGTAAGATAAAGCATTGAAGTTGAGGTATGATAATGCCAAAAAAGTTCAGTGCTTTTTCTTTTGCTAGAAAAGGGACTTTTTTACAAATTTGCAAATTGTTTTTATATAATTCAAGGAAGAACAGAAGGGTTTTAGGAGGTGAAAAAGCCTAGTTGTTGCTTTACTGTCAGAATATTCGGTGGTATAATTTTATATTATATAACGATTTTAGAATGGATAAGTGGATAAAATGACAAAATTCGACTCTCAAAATGGATGGATACAAATTGTGTTTGCGAATGAGGAAGATTCCTATGTTCTTCCAAGTATGATAAGCGTAAATTATCAACGCTTTCTTTTTTACTGTCTAAAAAAGGCTGGATATGAAGCTGTTTATTTCTGGGGAGACAATGATTCGAAATACGAATTGTTCTTTATGGACAATGAGTCTGCTCAGTATTATGAAAAAGTTCGTCCGAAAGGAGCACTTGAAAGAATTTTGGGATCATCAGATTCTGTGATAAAAAATGAAGAATATAAATTGATATCGGTGAGAATTTCCAATGAAAATATCATGGAGCAGATCGTGTATGAAATTTTAAAAGGCAAGAAAAAAACAGCACTGGTTATTCCGATGAAAGTATTTGATGCATTCTTTTCAAAAGTCGATCGTGCGAATACACTTGTCCAAAAATATAAAGAACAAAAGTCGAATAAAAACCTGTTATTGATCACTGCTTCGGTACGTGCGGAAGACAGCAATAAATACATCATTCGTGAGAATGGTATTCTTTCAAAACTTTTTGAAGAAGTTCGACAAGCAGTTATTCCAAGCAAAGAAAGCAACATTTATGAATCTCTGCAGATGAATATGGGTGATAAATCTACTTATTTAAATGATTTAAACAGAGAGATGATTCGTAATGTTGTTCGAAAACAGATGATTTTATATTCTGAAACAGAGATGAATATTTCTTCAGATATGATGGAACGGATTGCAATGGTTTATGAATGGTATTATCAGTCCAGAAAGTTCAGGGAGAATACACCGATCATGTTGCCGGAGAATAAGAAACGGGAATTAAAGGTCATTGAAAAGAGTCTTTCAAATATGCGAACATTTACAACTATCTATACATGGATTGAGGACACAGGGGACTGGAATTCTTCGGAAGGGTTCAGAGCTTATCTGAAAAATATGTATCCAAAAGATGCAGAACAATGTTTCATTTACACAGATAATTTCCTCTTGAGACTTTGGGAACAGATTATTATTCCGGAAAGTATGCTCAACATGTATCAAAAGTCCTGGAAACGAAAGATAGAAGGTCTTACAGAACGTCTTAGAGCAGTCATCCTAAGGAATGACGAAGATCTGGATAAGGTGAATTTTGATACGTGTATGGAACAGATGAAAAAAAGTGTTAAAGATCAGAATGCAGATTCACTTCGACATGCCATGAACAGTGTGGAATTTTTACTGGATAATGTTTATGACAAAGAGGCAGCTTATCGGGAAATCTGGCCGTTTTATCAGGAACTTTTCGAATTATCCAATGAAATTAATAAGTTGAAATTAGAAGTTGAAGATAACCAGCACAGGATGAATGAGCTGGAAATCAAGTTTCGCCAATATGATGAAAAGTATATGCAAAGTAAGCAGATGCCGGGCATTACAGATGCTGAACTGGAAATCATGGTGAAGAAGATTCTTCAGTGTGATGAAGAGCGAACGATGATTGAGCATGTGAAAATTCTTAAAGAAAATCAGATTCATCAGTATGAAGACGTCATAGAGACCATTGAACAGGCAATACAAAGTGCAAGAGGGGACGGTATTGCCAATGTTCAGGGAGTTTATGAACAGGCGATTACGATGCAAAACAAAATGCTTGATCAGAGTTTCCAGACCATCAAAGAGGTGGAAAAAATCAAACAGAGTCATCCGGATTTCAAGGAAACAACTGGTATGAGTAAGAGTAGTTCGCTTGAAGAACTGGAAGATCAATATCGTGTTTTAGCGGCACGAATGCAGAAATTATGATAATGGAGTAAGAAAAAATGCTTTGTATTGGGGTAGATTTTGGAAGTACATATACGACGGTCTCGGTTTATCAGGAAGAGACAGGAAAACTGGAAGCGCAGACGTTATCTGAAGGCGGAACACCGTTTATACCGTCTGTGGTTTCCGTTTCGAAGGGGCAGATCAGTGTTGGTCGTGAAGCGAAAATGATGTCTATGATGGGGAAAAAAGGCATTCAAAATTTTCGAGCATTTAAGATGATGTTGGCTGAAGAAAATGAGGAGGTTTTAACTGATCGTGGATTTACCGCAACATATACACCGGAACATGTCACAGCAGATTTTCTGGAAAACATTTTAAAACAAGTATTGGATAATATCGGTGAGACAAAAATAGATCATCTTGTTTTGGGTGTTCCGGAAATCTGGAACAGCACATTAACAACCATTGATGGAAGAAGCCGATTAAGAGATATCTGCAGACGTTTTTCATTTGTTGAAAAGAGCGGTGTTCAGGTGGTCAGTGAACCGGCTGCAGCCAGTGCATTTTTTGCCTATAATTTTCGTCAGATGGTCGGTGACAATTTTGATGGAAAGATTTTACTTGTGGATTATGGCGGCGGCACATTAGATATTACACTGAATGAGGTCGATGTTCGACCGGACAAAAATGGTCAGGAAGGTATGGAGATTCGTATTCTGTATCGTACAGGTGCCGGCGAAAATGAACAGCGTCAGATTGGTAAAGCAAGTATTGTATATATGGAATCCTTATTGGAATCAGCTATTCATCAGGAATTTCCAAATATGAAGATTGAACATGATGTGCATTTTTATCGTGCTCTGGATGGTTTGGAAGTACAGCTTCAGGAATGCACAAACATCATTAAGACAATTTTTGATGATTATGGAACAGATCCGGAGGACCTTTCTGAAGATGAAATGGATGAAGAAGATTACATCTTTACGATGATTCCATATCGAGGAATGTTCATTAATATTTCCTATCAGTTAATGGTTCAAGTCTATGATCAGATTATTCGCGGTGTTTTTGATGAAAAGATGGAAGAAGTTATCCAATATATGAAAGAACGGAATATCGATTATATGAACCGCAATGATCAGACGTTTAAAATTGTCCTGGTTGGTGGATTTGGCAATTATTATCTGGTTAAGAAGCAGATGACAGATAAATTTAAGTTCAGCAGTACAGACGAACGTCAGAAAAATATTATTATGAAACGCGAAGATTGTGAAAAAGCGATTTCGCTTGGAGCAGCTTTACTTGCATCTAATGTTCTTCGTATTCGTAATACAGCTCCGTATTCTATCGGAATTCGCGTCAGAGATGAAGAACGAATCAGTCTTACATATGGCCTTCGTTATAATCAGGATATTGAGTTTAATAAAATTTATATGCAAAATGATGTTTATGGGAATCCGGTTGTTATGGTTTCTTTGACAGGTGACATCAATGCTTTTATTATCAATTTAAGAGATGATGACCGCTATGCCATGGAAATGTATCCAAAGGAAGCCATAAGAAAACGATTGAAGCAGGCAATTACGAACACAGATGGAACTGCGGTTGTTGGATTTTCATTGGATTCCTCTGGAGTGATCAGTATTCATGTGTATGATTATGATATATTTACCGGAAAGTTCGGAACAAAGGGAAATGTCATCGAATTGACGAATTTTAGAGAGTTATTCGATATGCAGACAGTGAAGAAGGTGTATAAAGAATGATTGAGTTTGGACGAAGCAAAGATTCGCTTGAAGCATTACAATCAAAGTCCAGTGTGACTCTGGAGGATGTTTTAGGTGTCTTTATCGATTTATGTGAAGATGTTAAAGGTCAGGGTTGTTCTGTGGATGCGCTTGAGATTGAAGATTCGGATCGATTGTTGGCGAATCTGTCACGAAGCGGACGTATACTGTTGAAAATAATGAAGAAAAAATCGGATCAGATTGACATTATGGATGCAGCAGATCGTCTTAAACGCCAGGAAGAACAGATTTCGGAAAAGACGGAAGAGATTGATGAAAAAGCAAAAACATTAATCACAGCAAATGAGCAGTTGGACGCTAAAATTACTATTTATGAAAAGAAAAAATCCAAGTATGATCTTCAGATGGATGAAGTAAATAAAAAACACAAATATTTTGAAAAGCTTTCATCCGAATGTGAACGCATAGAAAGCCTGATTAATGAGATGAATACGGTTTCCATTGATCCTTTGGAAACGCAGATTGAAGATCTAAAGAAATACTATGAGGTGAGAAAAGAACACCTGGAACATTTACAAGGTCTTTTAAAATCAGAACAAAAGAAATATGCTGAACAGTCAAGTCTGTTTGAGCAGAATAAAGCTGCAAAAGACCAGATGGTTCAGAAGATCAACATTCTTGAGGAAACGATTCGCAGTCAGAATCAGGAAATTCTTAAACTTACAGAAAGTAAACAGATAAAAGCTGAAACAGTTCAGGAACTTTTGGATAGACAGAATCAGCTTGATAA
>JAFOYH010000027.1 GCA_017391465.1 Lachnospiraceae bacterium
AACCGGATTACGTCCTTCGATTTTAAATTCTTCGTATCCCATTCTTTACTCTCCTAATTTATCACCGACACCGATCTGAATTAATTCAATGATTCGATCGTAATCTTTTTTCAAATGCAAATATCCCATCACTGCTTCAAAGCCTGTCGCCATACGATAATCTGTCATATCAGCATTCTTTGCCATCGTATGAGACCGGGTGTTTCTGCCGCGTTTATAAACAGCCATCTCTTCTTCCGTAAATACATCTAAAAGTTTAATGGCCGCTTCCGCCTGTGTCTGTGCTTTCACAAGCCGGCTTGAACGCTTATGCAGTTTATTCACAGGCGCATTGCCTCTCTCTACAATGATCGATCGAATCATCAGTTCGTAAACGGCATCTCCGATATATGCCAAAGTAAGCGGTGAAAATGTTTTCAGATCTACTTCTTTTAAATCAAAGTTTTCACGAAATAAAACGTCTAATGAACTTATGCTCTCGACCATTTGACACCTTCTCTTGTATCTTTAAGAAGAATTCCCTGTGCTGCTAAAAGATCACGGATTTCGTCAGCTCTTGCAAAGTTTTTCGCTTTACGTGCCGCCTGACGTTCTTCGATAAGTTTTTCAATATCTGCATCAAGAAGTTCTTCTTCATGTTCTGTGATAATACCAAGAACATCACAAAGTTTTTTAATTGTACCGCAAACTGCTGCGATCAATTCTTTTGTAGATTCGCCATTCACATGAACATTTGCCAATTTAACAAGTTCGAAAATAGCAGAAACTGCATCGGCTGTATTAAAGTCATCTTCCATAGAAGCTTCATATTTTTTAACAAGTTCTTCAACCTGTGTCATCACTTCTTTTTCTGCATCTGTAAGTGCACCTTCTACGCCGTTCATTTCTTCAAGACGACGAATTGCTGTTAAAATACGGTCTAAACCATTCTTAGATGCTGCCATTAAATCCGCACTGAAGTTCAATGGACTTCTGTAGTGTGCACTCAGCATGAAGAAACGAAGTACCTGAAGATCATATTTTTCACTGATCTCACGCACTGTAAAGAAGTTGCCAAGAGACTTGGACATCTTCACGTTATCAATGTTTAAGAAACCATTGTGTAACCAGTATTTAGCAAATGGTTTGCCATTGGCTGCTTCAGACTGGGCGATTTCATTCTCATGGTGTGGGAAGATTAAATCTTCGCCGCCGGCATGAATGTCAATTTCTTCACCAAGATACTTCTTGGACATAACGGAACATTCAATATGCCATCCCGGACGACCTTCACCCCATGGAGATTCCCAAGCTGGTTCACCTTCTTTTTTAGGTTTCCAGAGAACGAAATCCATTGGATCTTCTTTTTCATCATCAACCGCAATACGGATACCTGCTGTCAAATCATCAATATTTTTCTTGGATAACTTTCCATAGCCATCAAAATGACGTGTACGATAGAAAACTGTGCCGTTTTTTTCATAAGCATAACCTTTGTCGATCAATGTCTGGATCATTTCAATCATTCCATCAATTTCTTCAGTTGCCTTTGGATGTGTTGTCGCTTCCTTAACATTCAAGCCTTCCATATCTTTCTGACATTCAGCAATAAATCTTTCAGAAATGACAGAAGCATCAACGCCTTCTTCATTCGCTTTTTTGATGATCTTATCATCCACGTCTGTAAAGTTGGAAACATAGTTTACATCATAGCCTTTGTATTCGAAATAACGACGTACTGTATCAAAAACGATCATTGGACGTGCATTACCAATATGAATATAGTTATACACTGTAGGTCCGCAAACATACATGCTTACCTTTCCTTCCTGAACTGGAACAAACTCTTCTTTTTTACGTGACAATGTATTATAAAGTTTCATAATCACTGTACCTCCTCTATTCATTATGGGATAATCCCCGAGTATTCATCATTACTAGTATATATTTTGGTTAAGAGCATGTAAAGCTTTAATTTACCATTCCTGATCAAGTTTCCTCATTTATGAACATACGTCCGACTTTACAATCATCGGATAATTCCTTGATCATGACCCATGGTGTATAACCGTTCAAACGAATCTCTTCCGGCTGATATACAAACACCGAATCCAAAATATGTCCGTCCGAAGCCACAAGGGTATACCCGTTGATCTGCTCACCTCTTGGATGATAGATCAGATAGCCGTTTTCCAGTTCAAGTTCTTTGAAAAGCTTAAGAAAATACGCTTCATCATGAACCGGATACGTATCGTAGCGTTTTGGAAGTACATATTTACAGAACTTTTCCAAAATGACTGCATCCAATGTACCCGGATGGAATACCTTCACCTGTTTTGGTTCTTCTTTGAAACTATATTTGGATTTTAAATAAGCCACACGGAATCCAAACTTTTTATAGACTTCCGGATTCACCGGAACAAGATAGGTAAATGGTTCTCCCTGTGCTTTTAAATCTTCAAATGCTCTCTCTAACAACTTGCCCATATAACCTTTGCGACGTTCACTTTCCGCTGTTGCCACCGCATAGATATAATGAACCGTACATACTTCATGATTATAAACCATGCGTTTAGGAACCAGCTGAAGCATGGCGCAAATTCTGTCATCTTCTTCAAGAACTAAAACATCATGATCAAAAATCGGCCCTTCAAACAGATAATCCACGTAAGCTTTCGAATCCTCAAACACTTCTTCGTATAATGGACGAATATTTAATTTTTCTTCGTTGAATAAATATCTTATCTTCATCTTTATCGCTCTATAATATTATATTTTTTAACAAGTTTCACCGGATGATAGGACATCTTTGCTTTGCGCAAGCCTTCAAGCCCCATGTCATCTTCGCGGTTAACAAATTCCGCATTTTCAAAGCCTTCACGCAAAAATTCACGGTTAATAAACGGATATAACCCGCGAATTTCCGGATTAGCTTTTTCAACATGAATATACGCGGTTTTCTCTGCTTCGCTGTAACTTCCGATGGAAAAGGCTTCCAGTTTATCATCGATATAAACTCCGCCCATACGCATCTTCAACATATGACAGTGATTCAGAACATACTTAATCCCTTCAATTTCATAATCCACACGATTGTATTCATCCTCAATATCGCGTGCCTCTTTCCATTGATCAAGGAAATCCTGAACCTGCCCCTGTTCCATACAGCACATCAAACGAAAATCATAACGACCGTCATATTCTTTCAAAAATGCGTTCACATGATTTTTCTTCTTATGATACTTCTTACCGGAAAGATTACGAAGTTTCTCAGCGTCATAGACATAATCAAAATAATTTCTGTCTTCTTCCACAATGTACTGGTCTTCCGGAAGATTTAAAATCTGCACGGCTTCTTCGTCTACCAGATACATTTTTAATTTCTGACCCAAAACTTCATTGAAATATTGTTTCACATAATCAAAACCTTCTCTTAAATCCTCCGGTTTTGCCAATGGTGTCCATGTGAAAACTTCATCTTTATTCGAATAAAGCCACACAATACCTTTGCCGAAATTCATATAATGGGTATTATAATAATTCTTCCAAATATACGTATCTAAAATGATATTTTCACACGTTCCTGCATTTCGCATCAGGAAATATTCTTTTAACATCTCATAATCTTCAGGAAATAATTCCTTCGGTTCAAATTTCATAGTAACCTCTTTCTGCAATCTCTTACTGCTCCATTAAAAGGCAAATCGCCTGTGAAGAAATTCCTTCACCGGAACCAGTAAATCCAAGTCCTTCTTCCGTTGTCGCTTTTACATTGATCTGATTTAAATCAATATTTAATGCAGCTGCAATATTCTCGCGCATCTGCATAATGTGTGGTGCCATCTTTGGTCTCTGGGCAATAATCGTTGAATCAATATTGCCGATGACAAAACCATTGCTCTTAAGAAGCTCACCCACATGTTTCAATAATTTTATACTTGAAATCCCTTTATACGCAGGATCTGTATCCGGAAAATGCTTACCGATGTCCCCCAGCGCTGATGCACCCAATAAGGCATCCATGATGGCATGCACCAAAACATCCGCATCCGAATGACCTAAAAGGCCTTTTTCGTAAGGAATATCCACACCACCCATGATTAACTTACGGTCTTCTGTTAAACGATGGACATCATAACCCATACCAATTCGCATATTCACATCAACCTCCTTCTCTATTCACTGATCGTTGTAATTTCTTCCATTAATCCTCTGCAGGCATCCAGATTCGGAACAAGCACCGACATACCATCCACCGTTTCGGAGGAATATCCTGCATCTTCCGGAATATTGTGTGTCTCCATGGTATCTATACCAAGAAGCATCACTTCCAAAGCAAGGTTCAAAAGATCATCCTGAGTCATGTCTGTCGTTACCTGT
>JAFOYH010000037.1 GCA_017391465.1 Lachnospiraceae bacterium
ATTTTAAAAATCACCAGTGCTATTCTTCTTGTTCTGGCACTTCTGGCGGCGATTTCCTTATCACAAAGCATTTTGAATATCCTTGCTGTTTTTGAATATATGACAGCCTCCAAAGAAAGCATGGAATTCACATTATATTTCCTGATTTTGAGTTTACTCGCTGTTGTTTCTCTTGTTTTACAGCTTGTTGCCGGTGTCAAAGGTTTAAAAGCCAGCTCCGGGAAAGATTATCCAGACAGCTGCAAAACCTATGGAACACTTTTAATCATTCTTCAGATTGTAAGTATGGTTATTAATATGATTCTCGGCGGTTTTAATATGTCTCAACTTATTGGCAATGGTTTGAGTCTGATTATCCTGATTCTTTATACATCCAGCGCTGGCAAATTAACTTATTAATTTGATTTAAAATATCTTTAAACCAAAAAACGATGTCGAAAAATTCCGACATCGTTTTTTCTTTTTGAATAGATTAATGACATCCATGGCTTCCACAGCTGCCGCCATGTCCACCACAGTTATGACCTTCTTCATGATGATGATCTCCACAGCTATGGCCTTCACCATGTCCATGATGATTACACTGTACATTTGGATTATATACAAGACTTCCCGCAAGGAATGCTGCCACCTGCATATCTGCATCACCAAAAGCTCCGCCAAACAGCTGGATGCCCGCTGCTGCAAGTGCATTTCTGGCACCGCCGCCAATACCGCCACAAATAAGGACATCGACACCTGCTGCTGCAAGAAATCCTCCCAAAGCACCATGACCCTGCCCATTTGTGCTGACAACTTCTGAAGATACAACTTTTCCATCTTCTACATTATAAATCTTAAACTGTTCCGTATGTCCAAAGTGCTGAAATACCTGTCCGTTTTCATATGTTACTGCAATCTTCATATTCTGATCTCCTTTCGATTTATACGCCTTATGTTCACATGACTTTTTGCCCAAACACGGATCTTCACAAAGCATATAATTACCGCCTTCTATTTTTAATGACGTCCCTTCAATTAAAAAACGTGCCATCTTTTTTCGGGCTTCCGTATATAATGCCTGTATCGTCGATCGTGAACCTTCCATCTTCCGGGCACAATCTTCCTGAGAATATCCCATATAATCAATGAGCCGGATGGTTTCATATTCTTCGACAGTTAAAACAATCCCATCGCTCTGATGATCCTGTCCACGAAACCGATCACATAACGGCAATCGACATACTTTTCGACGCTTCGTTGGTCTGGCCATGAAAACACTCCTTTCTTAATATAGAATAACTCCATTATTAACATATGTCAATAATGGAGTTTCAATTTAATTCTACCTATATTCTCATGTAGCCAGATCAAACATCCCGTGTAATGTTCTTCAGCCATTTACCTGATTTATAACGCCTATGTGAAAATGGGAGTTTCAACATTTCATCACAGGTCAAACACAGATAAACAGTCCAAACCGGAAGTTTCAATACAAAGGCTGCAATAAATCCAAGAGGAATACATATTCCCCACAGACTGATACCATCAAGAATAAGTCCCATCTTTGTATCACCGCCCGCGCGAAAAACCCCAACAATATAGGTAAGATCTACGGACTGACAGATAACATAGAAAGCCATAATGATCATCATCTGCCCCAGATATTCTCCAGCCTGTGGCGATAATGTCATAAAACGTTTCGCCAATGGCCAAACACATAACACAACTCCGCTTGCAAAAAAGCCAAGAATCATACTCAGGCGAACAAGGCGACTGGCATAAATCTTTGCCAGCGCTTCTTTCTTTTCACCAATTGTTCGACCAAGAATAATCGCTGTAGCATTCGCTACACCTATAATAACTACATTCGACAACTGTCGTGCCACCTGAGTTACCGAGTTCGCTGCAACCGCTGCGCTTCCCAAATGTCCAACGACCGCCGATATGGCGGCCATACCAACACCCCATGCCAATTCATTTAATATTACCGGCAATGCATATACTTTAAAATCGCCAAGCAGCGCCTGATCTCTATGAAGCAGATTCGTCACACGAAGACATACATCTCTATTTATCTTTATACTATATATAAAGACAATCATCACTTCGACAATACGTGCCAACAGAGTTGCAAGCGCCGCTCCAGCAACACCCATCTCAGGTGCCGGACCAAGTCCAAAAATAAAAATCGCATTAAAAATTACATTAAAAATCAGTGAGATAAGATATACTGCCGTCGAGATCAATACTTTCTCAACACTTCGCATGATATTTAGATACACCATAGATGCCGCTGCCAATGGAAACGACCAGGATACAATTTTCAAATAACGTACGCCTTCCAGAATTACATCCTGTTCAGATGTAAAAATCTTCATCAATGCCTCTGGTGCCAATTGGGAGGCCGCAAAAAACAACACGCCAAGAGACACACCAATCTGCATGGAAATACCCAATACTTTTTCAATCGTATCGATATCTTTCTTTCCCCAATACTGGGCTGTAATCACCGCCGCTCCTGATGTTAAACCAAACAGGATCAGAGAAAGAATAAAATAAATCTGCCCCGCCAGCGAACTTGCTGACAGGGCGATTTCTCCAACTTTACCAAGCATAATTACATCCGCAGACGTAACACCAACATTAATGAGATTCTGAAGTGCCATCGGCAACACGAGGGCAAACACGTTTTTATAAAAAAGTGCCTTATTGTCTTCAACAAATCTCAAATCCATATCCTGCCTCCGATTATTCCCAGACATCCATAGAGGATGGCCCTTTAAATGTCAGTTCCGGACTCTTAACCGTAACCTTGGTACGCGCAGGAATGGAACTCGTAATGAATGCGCTGCCGGCAATCACACACTCTTCACCAATCACTGTTTCACCGCCAAGAATGGTCGCTCCGGAATAAATAGTCACATTATCCTGAATGGTTGGATGACGTTTCACTCCGGCAAGCTGCTGACCACTTCGTGTTGAAAGGGCTCCTAAAGTAACACCCTGATAGATCTTCACATGATTACCAATACATGTTGTTTCACCAATAACAACACCTGTACCGTGATCAATAAAGAAATATTCACCGATGGTCGCTCCGGCATTAATATCAATACCTGTACGACTATGTGCATGTTCACTCATAATACGTGGAATGAATGGTACATCCATTAAATAAAGCTCATGCGCGATTCTATACACAAAAATAGCAAATAACCCTGGATAGGAAAAAATAATTTCTTCTTTACTCTTAGCTGCAGGGTCACCATCATACCCTGCCTGCACATCTTTCAAAAGCATCTTCTGAATATCCGCAAGGCTGGAAAAGAACTTTTTACAGATTTCTTTTGCCTGCATTGCAATCTCTTCTTCCGATTTATTCTGTTCATTCTGATATAATAATGCAATCTTAATCTGCTCTTTTAAAACAACATAAACTTCAGTCAATGTATTGCCTACAAAATATTCTGGTGCGGTGTCCGTAATATTCTCTGTTCCAAAGTAACCCGGGAACATTATACGACGCAATTCCTTGATCACTCCAATAATAGCACCGCGATTCGGCAAATGTTTTCCTTTTTTTATCGCAAATGACTCTTCAGATGAATAAAACTGAGCCATCTCTCTAACCGCTCTACCAATAACAAGTTTGAATTCTCCGTTCATGCATAATCCTCCATTCGTAAAATCTGTCTCACTTCGCATATGAAGAAAACTGTATTATTACTATATAAAATATTCTTATTTATGACAACCATTATATAGAAAAAAAAGGGCTGCTGCCAACCCTTTTTTCATACCTTATACCTCAATTCCACCTAAAATTCTTAAATTTTGTTTTAGTCGATCGCATTCGTCCGCAGAGAATATCGCTAACACTTCGTTATTCACCTGTTCTACCGCCTCTAAAACACCCTCCTTAAGATCTCCACCTTTTTTTGTCAAAACAACCTGAATAAAACGACGATCTTCCTTACTAATCGATCGTTTAATCAACTCTTTCTTCTCCATACGCTCCAGAATTCCGGATATTGTTGAATTTTCCAATTTCAAACGCTCTGCAATCTCCTTTGGACTTCTTTTATCGCTCTCCCACAAACAATATAACACCGCATACTGAACCGGAGTAATGTCAAAAGCTGAAAGTTTTTCAGTCATTTTCAAAAAAACAGAATGTTGGGCCGTTGTTAATAAGTAATTTACGCACTCTTCCAACTGCATCTGTTCCTCTCCTTTCTCATCTTTTAAGAATAACGGTTTTTTTTTTAGTTGTCAATATTTTTGCAACTTCATGTCTGTTTTTTTTACCATTTATGCAATTTGAATTCATTTGATTTCAATATATTCGTTAAATTGTCCAAAAAAGTCATTGAAATTTCTATGCCAAAATGTTGAATATTGATGATTTTTTAACACCAGTTTGGTTGACTCCCTTCTTTACGAATGATATACTGAACACATAGAAATTAGCATGCAAAGTTTTATACGGCAAGCAACTTTCGCATGCAAACAAACTATCAATATTTTTAGGAGGCGACATTATGTACAACAATTTATTAATGGAAGTTGAAAACGAAATCGCAGTGGTAACTATTAATCGTCCAAAGGCATTAAACGCTTTGAACACAGAAACAATCACAGAACTTAACGAATGCCTTAAAGCAATCGAAGAAAGAGATGACATCAAAGTTGTTATCTTAACAGGTTCCGGTCAGAAATCTTTCGTAGCTGGTGCTGATATCTCCGAAATGGTTAACCAGAACCCAGTTGAAGGTGCTAAATTTGGTCTGATCGCTAAAGAAGCTTTCGGCAGACTCGAAAACATGCGTCAGGTTACAATCGCAGCTGTTAACGGTTTCGCTTTAGGTGGTGGATGTGAAATCTCCATGTCCTGTGACTTCCGTGTTGCATCTGACAACGCTAAATTTGCTCAGCCAGAAACAGGTCTTGGTATCATCCCAGGTTTCGGCGGAACACAGAGACTTCCACGTTTAACAAACAAAGGTATCGCTAAAGAAATGATCTTCACATGTGATATGATCAGCGCTCAGAGAGCATACGAAATCGGTCTTGTTAACCATGTAGTATCTCAGGAAGCACTTATCGACGAATGTAAAAAAATCGCAGCTAAGATCATCGACAAAGGCAGCTACGCAGTAACTATCGCTAAACGTTGCATCAACATGGGTCTTGATATGGATCTTAACAATGGTTTATCTCTTGAAGCTCATATGTTCGGTCTTACATTTGCTACAGCAGATAAAAAAGAAGGTATGACAGCATTCCTTGAAAAACGCGGCAGAACATTATCCGATTTCTAATTTGAATCGTTATTATTTTACTAAAGCTATTCATTAAACCAATTTTTTAGGAGGCTCACTCAAAATGGCGAAAGCAAAAATCATGACAGCTGCTGAAGCTGCTGCAATGGTCAAAGACGGTGCTGTAATTAACACAGAAGGTTTCGTACAGTCTGGTCTTGCTGAAACATTAAACAGAGCTTTGGAACAGAGATTCCTTGAAACAGGTCATCCAAGAGATTTAACTATCTTTACAGTTGCTGGTCAGGGTGCTGGTGCCGGTACCGGTTCCGATCACTTTGCTCACGAAGGTATGGTTAAACGTCTCATTGCTGGTCACTATAATCTTGCTCCAACACTTCGCACGATGGCAATCGAAGGCAAAATCGAAGCTTACAACCTTCCACAGGGTACTATGGCTCAGATGGTTCGTGATGCTGCAGGTCATCGTGTTGGCACAATCACACACGTTGGTTTGAACACTTATGTTGACCCTCGTATTGAAGGTGCAAAAGTTAACGCAAACACAACAGAAGATATCGTTAAATTAATTGAGATTGAAGGCGAAGAAAAACTCCTCTTCTTATCTCAGCCACTTGACGTAACATTTATCCGTGGTACATATGCTGACGAATCCGGTAACGTTACACTTGAACATGAATGCTGTACACTCGAAGGTACATCTCTTGCGCAGTGTGCAAAAAACAATGGCGGTTTAGTATTCGTTCAGGTAGAAAAAGTTGTTGCTAACGGAAGCCTTGACCCACGTAAAGTTAAAATTCCTGGTATCTATGTAGACGGTATCGTTATTGCCGAAGGCAATGATGGCGCTCAGGTATTCAATCAGGAATATGATGGTTCCATGACAGGCGATTATCGTGCTCCTCTTGGCGCTCTCGAACCTCCTGCATTAGACGCTAAGAAAATCATTGCACGTCGTGCAGCTATGGAATTAAAAGAAAACGTTGTTGTTAACCTTGGTATCGGTGTTCCTGAATTCGTTTCTGCAGTAGCTAACGAAGAAGGTATTGGCGATCAGATGACACTTACTGTAGAAGCAGGTCCTGTTGGCGGCGTTCCTCAGGGCGGTTCCCGTTTCGGTGGTTCCGTAAACGTTGACTGTATCCTTGATCAGCCATACCAGTTCGACTTCTACGATGGTGGCGGTATTGACCAGGCATTCCTCGGTCTTGCTCAGGTTGATGAACACGGTAACCTCAACGTAAGTAAATTCGGCGGCCGTATCGCCGGATGTGGCGGATTTATCAACATCTCCCAGAACGCTAAAAATGTTTACTATGTAGGTACATTCACAACTGGCGGTCTTAAGATTGCTACAGGTGACGGAAAACTTACAATCGTTCAAGAAGGTAAATCCAAGAAATTTATCAAAGAAGTTGAACAGATTACATTCTCCGGTCCTTACGCAGCTAAGATTGGCCAGCCAGTTATGTACATCACAGAACGTGCTGTATTTGAACTTCGTCCAGATGGCGTTTACTTAACAGAAATCGCACCTGGTATCGATTTACAGACACAGATTCTCGACCTTATGGATTTCGTACCTAAGATGGATGGCGAACCTAAACTTATGGACGAACGCATCTTCAAAGATGAACTCATGGGTCTTGCAAAATAATTTAATATTTTAACAAATTCAAGGGGGAGAGTGATTTTTCTCTCTCCCCTGTTTTATTTTTCAAAGCGTATTCCTACGCTTTGTGTTGTACTTTGAAAAGATAATATAACCTCAAGGGGGCAATTTTTGTTATGAATTTTGGTATTTTAGTATTATTAATTGCTTTATTATTGTTCGGTGTGTTAGCATTTAAACAGATCAGCGCTTTGATCCTTGCTCCACTCGTATCTATTTTTGTAATCGTTTGCTCTGGCTTGCCAATTCTTGATTCCTTAAAGAATTTGTTCATGCCTAACGCATCTGCTTATGTAACAAGTTACTTCTTAACATTCTTCGTTGGTGCATTATTCGGTGCAGTTTACCAGCATACAGGTGCTGCTGAATCTATCTCCAAGACACTTGCTGGTCTTTGCAAAGGTAAATTCGTTGCTCCAATCATCATGACAATCACTGGTATCCTTACATACGGTGGTGTATCCGGTTTCGTAGTATTCTTCGTAATCTACCCAATCGCTTTGAATATGTTTAAAGAAGCAAACTTAACACGTCGTTTGATCCCAGGCGCTATCTCCGCTGGTTGCTGGACATGGTCCATGTATGGTCCTGGTTCTCCATCTATCCAGAACGTTATCGCTATGGACAGCTTAGGAACACCTTCTACAGCATCTTTAATTCCTTCCATTATCGCTACAGTTGGTACATACGTTCTCATCTTCGTATGGTTAGAAGGAAGAACAAGAAGCTTCTCCAAAAAAGGTTATGGTTTCGTAGACAATACACTTAAATTCCAGTTAAGTGATGAAGAAATGGCTATGGATGATGACAAAGATCTTCCAAGCTTCATTATCTCCATGATTCCTATCGTAGCTATTCTTGTTTGCTTCAATATCGTTAAACTTCCTGTTGAAACAGCAGTATTTATCGGTGTTGCTTTAGCTACAATCCTTATGTGGAAATATGTTGGAAGCTTTGATAAATGGCTTGCAGTATTCAACGAAGGTGCAGCTAACTCTGGTGTTTCCATCCTTAACACAGCGATCGTTGTTGGTTTCGGTGGTGTAGTTAAAGCTACTCAGGGCTTCACAGATCTCGTTGCTATGCTTAAGACATTCGATATGCCATCCCTCGTATTCGTTATGATCACAGTTGCTATCTGTGCGGGTGCTTGTGGTTCCGCTTCCGGTGGTATGGGTGTTGCGTTCAACGCATTAACAGAAACATATATCGAACTTGGTGCTAATCTTGAACACGTTCATCGTATCGCAGCAATTGCAGCTGGTACTCTTGACTCCTTACCACATCAGGGTGCTCAGATCACATTGCTCGGTATCTGTAAACTTACTCACAAAGAAGCTTATCTTGATATCTTCGTTACACAGATCGTTATCCCATTCATTGCATGCTTCATCTTCATTATCTTTGCATCCATGGGACTTTAAGATTTGGTTATTGAACTAAGTTTATTAAAGCAATTATTAAAGGCCGTAAACCTTCGGGTTTACGGCCTTATTTTTATTGTTCAAACAGCTTTTCATTCACACATATAATAATTTACATATTAATACAAAAAACACTTCTATGGCCATATTTGAAGTTCAAAATACATGTCATTTTGCAGTACATCATCAAAATTATTATATGTAAAAAAGGGCAGAAAAAAAGACGGTCCTTGCAACTCCGCCTTTTTTTCGTAATTATATAATTATAAGTTTAGGGATACTTGATTGATTTTAAACAATTTCAAATCAGAGTTCCCCGGAGATAAAAGAGGTGGTGCATATCTCCGGGGTTCTCTCTTAGACTAATACTTAGTCAAATTTAACGCAAAAGTAATTCCATAAAATTAGTTATTTAGCATTTTAATGTTAACAAATATTATTTGTTTAATGCTTCTGTTAACAATGGAACGATCTTCTTAAGGTCGCCAACAATACCTAAATCTGCGATAGAGAAGATTGGAGCAGATTCTTCTTTGTTAATAGCAACGATAAATTCAGATTCTTCCATACCAGCTGCATGCTGAATAGCACCAGAGATACCACAAGCAACATAGAGGTCTGGACGTACAGTTTTACCTGTCTGACCAACCTGACGATCTCTATCGATCCAGCCGCTGTCAACTGCTGCTCTGGATGCGGAAATTTCGCCGCCAAGTGCTTTAGCAAGATCTTTCAATGGTTCGAAACCTTCTGGTCCGCCAACACCACGGCCACCGGAAACAAGGATCTTAGCTTCTGTAATATCAACAGATTTCTTTTCTGCGAATACAACTTCACAGATTTCAACATTCATATCAGCTGCTGTAAATTCTACATCGAATTTTTCGATTTCAGCAACTTTATCACAGCTTTCTAATGCCTGCATAACGCCTGGACGTACTGTAGCCATCTGTGGTCTGTGGTTAGCACAAAGGATAGTAGCCATAATGTTACCACCAAATGCTGGACGTGTCATTTCTAATAATTTTGTTTCTGGGTTGATTTCAAGTTTTGTACAGTCAGCTGTTAAACCTGTGTGAATTCTAGCGGATACACGTGGAGCTAAGTCACGACCGATAGAAGAAGCACCGAAGATAACGATTTCAGGATCGTTAGCTTTGATAACTGCTGTTAATGCTTTTGTATATGGTTCTGTAACATATTCTTTAAGCATAGCATCATCAACATAGATAACTTTATCTGCACCAGCTTTAGCTAATTCGCCAGCTGCTTCTGCGATATCGGAACCCATAAGAACTGCAACTACATCCTGTTCTAATGCATCAGCGAGGTCTCTGGCTTTTCCAATTAATTCATAGCTTACTTTCATAACTTTGCCGTCTCTCTGTTCGGCAACAACATATACGTTCTTACTCATTTCATTGAACCTCCCGACCTAGATTAGATAATGTATTTTTCTTTAAGTTTTGCAACGATTGCGTCAACTGCTTCTGCAGGTGTTAAGTCTTTCAATACAACACCAGCTGGTTTAACTGGTTTTGTGAAGGACTGTTTAACTCTTGTAGGAGATCCAGCAAGACCGATGTTAGCTTCATCAATTGTATCTTTAAGGTCTGCAAGACCCCAAACTTTAACTTCTTTTTCATCGTAAGCAGCTACGATACCGGAAACTGTCATGTATCTTGGTTCAGCAAGTTCTGCTAAAGCTGTGATTACACATGGCATTTTAACTTTGATGATGTGGTAACGGTCTTCAAACTGACGCTGTACTTTGAGGTATTCGCCATCAACTTCAACGTTTTCAGCATAAGAAACCTGTGGAAGTCCAAGGTGTTCAGCGATCTGTGGACCAACCTGAGCTGTATCACCATCAATAGCCTGACGGCCTGTGATGATTACATCATAGTCGATTTTCTTTAATGCAGCAGCGATTGTGGAAGATGTAGCCCATGTATCAGCTCCACCAAATGCTCTGTCAGAAATAAGAATAGCTTCGTCACAACCCATAGCTAATGCTTCTCTTAAAGCAACATCTGCCTGAGGAGGTCCCATGGATACTACAGTTACTGTACTTCCTGGAACTGCTTCTTTTAACTGTAAAGCTGCTTCGATACCAGCTTTATCATCTGGGTTAATAATACTTGGTACGCCGTCACGAATAAGTGTACCAGTCTTTGGATCTAATTTAACTTCTGTTGTATCAGGTACCTGTTTTGCACAAACAACAATTTTCATAGTTTCTTCCTCCTATTTCTTATTTAACTGCGTTCATTACTGCACCGCCGGCTACCATCTTCATAGCTTCAGATGTACCTTCGTAGATTTCAGTAATCTTAGCATCTCTATACATACGTTCAACTGGATATTCTCTGGAGTAACCATATCCACCCATTAACTGTACAGCAAAACGTGTAACTTCAACAGCAACCTGAGAAGCATATAATTTAGCCATAGCGGATAATGGTGTGTAGTTTTCTTTATCATCTTTAGCTTTTGCTGCTCTCCATGTTAAGAGACGAGCCGCATCGATTCTTGTCTGCATTTCAACACACTGGAACTGTGTATGCTGGAAGGAAGAAATTGGTTTACCAAACTGTTTTCTTTCTTTGGAATATTTGATTGCTTCATTTAAAGCACCCTGAGCAATACCTGTAGCCTGAGCTGCGATACCGATACGACCGCCTGCAAGAGCGCCCATAGCGATGCCGTAACCTCTGCCTTCTTTGCCGAGTAAGTTTTCAGCTGGAATCTTACAATCAACAAAAGCAAGTTCTACGTTGGAAGCCGCACGGATACCCATACGTTTGATGTTTTCACCAACGATAACACCAGGAGTTCCTTTTTCTACGATAAATGCGGACATTCCTTTTGGTCCTTTTGTTTTATCTGTTAATGCAAATACAACGTAAACATCAGCGAATCCACCGTTTGTAGCGAATACTTTCTGACCATTTAAGATGTAGTATTTACCATCTTCTGTTTTTTCAGCGATAGTTTTAGCACCAGAAGCATCTGTACCAGCGCCTGGTTCTGTTAAACTGAAACATCCGGACCATGTGCCGTCTACTAATGGTCTGAGATATTTTTCTTTCTGTTCTTCTGTACCGTAATCAGCGATACATGGACAGCAAAGGGAGTTATGTACGGACATTGTAATACCACAGCTTGCATCAACTTTGGAGATTTCTTCCATAGCTACCGCATATGTTAAGATATCAGCGCCGCCGCCGCCGTATTTCTTGTCATATGGGATACCCATTAAACCGATTTTTTTCATTTTTTCAAGTAATTCGAGATCGAATACTTCTGTTTCGTCCATTTCTGCAGAAATTGGTCTAATTTCTTTTTCTGCAAATTCTGCAAAAAGTTTTTTTGCTAATAACTGTTTGTTAGTCAGCTTAAAATCAACCATAATTATACCTCCTATTTAAGCTCTCAAGTTGAATTTGCGCCCTAAAGGTCTTCTTTAGGGCAAAGTTTGACCGAGCCAATACTTTGTATGCTAATTATACTACATACGCTCGTCATCGTCAACTAATTATCAATCATTTTTGTTCAAAAAACAACCTTTTGTTATTGACTCAGCCTAAAATACAATTTCAAGACCAAAAAAATAACAAAAGGTTTTGTATTTTTTTAAAAATTTATTATTGTTTATTTTTATCAAAATTATTTGAATTTTACCAATTTTCTTGGAAAATAACACCAACTACTGTTGGTCCTGCATTCGCTGCAACTGCAGCTCCGACCTGATATGTATCCGTTGGCTCATAACCTGTCAAATCCGTCATAGCTTCTGCCATCTGATCCCGGAGATCTGTTCGATCCCCGTATACAATCATATATGGTGTACCTTTTTTCATCTCCGCAAAGGTTTTTTCTGCGATTTTTTTCACAACCTTTTTCTCACCGCGAATGGTCATGGCCGTAGTGATCTCATGATCCCAAATGCGCATTGCAGGCTTAATACCAAGTTTATCTCCAACAAGTGCTGCTGCACTTGGAATGCGTCCACTCTTACCTGCATACTTCAAAGAATATGGTGCAAAGTATACAACAACGTGTGCCATCCATTCCTGAACAAATCCAAGAATTTCATCGACAGTTTTGCCATCCTTTACCATCCTTGCCGCCTCCACGGCCGCATGCCCATAAGCGCCGGTATAGCTTCTTGAATCAATGCTATGTACTCGAAAAACATCCTTTGCCTCCGGATGTTCCTCCAAAAACAAATCATATGCCATCAGAGAATTTCCATAGGTCGCAGAGCCCTCGGAATTGATCAAAATTCCGATGACATCCGTATAACCTTCTTTATAATACTGTTCATACATCTCCTGAAACTGGTAAGCTGTAATCTGAGACGTCAATGGTATACCATCATATTCCGCCATAAGGGCATAAAATCCATCATTATCAAAATCTACACGACTTGTGTAAGACTGATCACCCATGGCAATACTAAAATTCATGACACCAATATCCAATTCTTTTTCATGGGCATTCGAAATATCACTCGCCGAATCTGTAAATATCTTAATCTTTTCCACTATAAAATCCTCCTTGAGGGGTTTCTCTCTTAAAACACAAATTTCGTCTTTTCAACTGACCTAAGTATAACATACACAAATTACCTAAAAAACACTTAAGGCAAAATCTTTACCGGTTTAAAAGTTCATAAATGTCTCGAAACGGTTCAATACTGCGTTTTAAAATTCCCTGTGTATGTGCAATAAGAACACCATAGTTTGCCATAGGCACGTTCTGATCTTTTGCGCATTTCTGTCGATACCGCATCTCACGTTCATTAAGCATGCAGCCGCCGCAATGAATGATCATATTATAGCCCGTTAAATCCTCTGGAAATTCCGTTCCCGATGTCCATTCAAATTTTAGATTTTTTCCTGTATATTCCCGAATCCATTTTGGAATTTTATATGTTCCAATGTCATCGCACTGACGATGATGCGTACACCCTTCCGAAATTAATATACAGTCCTCATCCTGAAGTTGATCCAATGCACGCACGCCTCGGACAACCCCTTCCAAATCACCCTTATATCGAGCAAATAAAATAGAAAACGAAGTCAGGGGAATATCTTTCGGCGTCATCGCAGAAACCTGTTTAAACACCTGACTGTCTGTGACCACAAGTCTTGGTTTTTTCCCAAGTCCTTCGAGCGTTTCTTTAAGTTCCGTATCTTTAACTACAATAGAGACGGCACCCGCATCCAAAATATCCCGAATCGTCTGCTGTTGCGGCAAAATCAGGCGTCCCTTCGGCGCGGAAGAATCAATCGGAACAACTAACACTATAAAATCACCGGGTTCAATCAAATCTGCAACAATACGGCGTTTTGATGTTTCCTGCCTCGACAGATGAGCGATTCTTTCTTTTAACTCATGTATAGCCATACCTTCTTTCGCACTTACCCAGAGATAAGGCATGCTTTTATCCTTTTTGTCATCTGTCAAAATATTCCAGTTCGAACACAGATCGGCTTTATTAAACACAATTACATAAGGAATTTCTTTATCCTTGAAAAGCTGTTCCATTTGAAAATCTACATCACTCATTCCCACTGAACCATCAACAACCAATACGGCCACATCTGTTTTATTCAACACCTGTCGTGTCTTCTTTACACGAAGTTCTCCCAATTCACCTTCATCATCAATCCCAGGCGTATCAATAATCATTACGGGGCCCATTGGCAATAATTCCATCGTTTTATAAACCGGATCTGTTGTTGTCCCTTTGACCGGCGATACAATAGCCAGAGATTGTCCAGTCACCGCATTGACAATGCTGGACTTACCTGCGTTTCTTCTTCCAAAAAAACCAATATGCACTCTATTTGCTGCAGGTGTCTGATTCATAGACACATAAATCGCCCCCTTTGTCTGTTTGATTTTTACATTATAAACAAATTTCGAAATTCTATCAACTATATTTGTTCACAGACTTCCATGGCATATTTTCCGATATATCCTCCAATAAAACACAAAAAGGTGCTTTTGCATCATTCCCAACAGATATTCTCTGTTCATCTGCCAAAAGCACCTTCGAATATTCAACTTTATCTTACTTTTTCTTCCATCTGATTCATGGACATAAGCATATAACGGTCCACATCAAAATGACGTTTCCCTATCTTTCGTACAGCTTTCACATCACGACGTTTAATCGCATCTATAATACCTAAATGATCTCTATGAACGGATTTCATAGATTCCGGGAACAGATCCTCCATTAACATAATTCTCTGGCCACTACATTCATATAATGTCTGTACCAGAATAGGAAAAATCTCATTATGCGTCGATTTTGCTATCTGCATATGAAGTTTCAGATCCAAACTGCCGTATCCATTTTTCTCTCCCAGATTCTTTTCCATCTGTTCATAAATGTCTTCCAATGCTTCCACATCTTCCGGTGTTGCATTTAACGCTGCTTTTTCAAACATTGCCAGCTCCAAAAGTTCTCGAACTTCCAGAACCTGCATTTGACCGCTTCGTTCCTCCTCCAACACACGTTCAAAATGTTCAACTAATCGTACATTCTTTTTATCTGTTACGTATGATCCTTTGCCCGGACGAATCTCTATCAAACCTCTGTCACCAAGCAAAACCAACGCTTCTCTCAAAACATTACGGCTTACACCATATTCCTGAACCATGGTTCGTTCCGATGGGAGTTTTTCACCAACAGACATCGCCTTGATTCTTGTTTCCAGTTTTTTGTAGATATCTGTATATAGATAATCCACCCGGTCTCACCTCCTCATGCTGCCTTTACACCCAACGTACCCAGCTCATATAATTATTTTTTTATATTGAAATAGCACCAGTATGTGTTACATACTGATGCCATTCCTAACATGTATGCTTAAACGCCTTTAAACTGCTTTACTTACATGAATTCTCATCGAATCATTAAATCTTAGCATCCTACGAAACAGCAAATACATACAAGGATGAGGTAAAGTATACACCATTTAAGTGTAGCTGCCATGATCTTACCATCAGATCCAGTTACAGAAATAGCTGCCGCAGCCATCGCGATAGACTGTGGAGAAATCATCTTACCAGCTGTAGCACCTGCAGAGTTTGCAGCTACAAGCCATGCTGGATCGATACTTAACTGAGTTGCGATTTCTGTCTGTAATTTAGCGAACATAACACATGCAGATGTAGCAGAACCTGTTACGAAACATCCGATACCACCAATAACTGGTGCGATGAATGGATAGAAGCCTCCTGTAAGAGCTACTAAACCGTTAGCTAATGCAAGAACCATACCTGCATAGCCCATTAATTTAGCGATAGCTACGATGAATACTACAGTTGCAACTGCTTTCCAGTATTTCTTAATTGTAGCAACGAATTCCTGACCAAGATCGCCAACGCTTGCACCCTGTACAAGACCACCGATGATACCAGCGAGGAACATCCAAACACCAGGAGTGTTGATCCAAGCAAAGGATACTGTTGCTGCGCCTTCACCAGAGTAGAATACTACGGAAGATTTGATTGCGCCTAATGCTGCATTTACAGAAGGAACCAACTTGGAAGAACCAAGGATGAAAATAACGATAAGAACATATGGGAACCAAGCTTTGAAGATACCCATCTGAGGTTTAGCTGCTTCTTCTTTTGCAGCGCCGCCTTCTTTATTAAGTAAATATTCTTCTGGAATATCTCCAGAGGATTTACGACCCATAATAACAACTGCTACTAAGGATACGATCGCACCGATTGTAACAGAAAGCTCTGGACCAACGAATGCAGAGATTGCATAGAATGGTACGTAGAAGGAAACTGCGGATACGATTGTGATTGGCATAACGCCTTTAAGCGCTTTTGGTGATCCACCAACTAAAAGGATGATTACAAATGGAGATACTAAGCAAAGTAATCCAAGTAATAAGGATGTATTTGCAGATAATGTAATCATATCAATACCCATAGCTTCAAATCCAGCTGTATTGTATGCGGAAATTGTAGGCGTACCGATCGCACCGAATGCAGGAGATGCTGCATTACCGATCAAACAGATAACAGCGGAAGCGATAGGATCAAATCCAAGACCTACCATCATAGCTGCTGGAATAGCAACTGCTGTACCGAAACCTGCGATACCTTCCATGAAGTTACCGAAACACCATCCAAGGATTAACGCTGCAACACGTTTATCGTTAGACACAGATGCTAACATGTTTTTAATAACATCCATACCGCCTGTACGTAAGCTCAGGTTGTAAACAAACATAGCACCAAACATAATAATACCGATTGGCCATACCGCTGCACATGCACCTTCTAATGCACCTGTAGCAACTTCCATAATGCCCATGCCGTAAACAGCGATACATTCAACTGCTGTGATAATCAAACCGATACCACATGCATTGAAACCGGACATCTTAAATGCTGTCATGGATACGATTAACCATGCGATTGGAATAACTGCGAGAATTACTTGTAATAACATAACCGTTCTCCCTTTCTTATAAAAAATTTTATTTGCAGACTGGTTCTACCAGTTCAACCAGTCCTACCATGCTGATATTATAGCATCAGCATTTAAAATTGTCCACAATTTTTTGCTTTTATTTTCTTAACTTTCTATTCAATTTTACCATTTCTTAACCAAATCTTTCAATTTGATTCTATTTTCTTACTATATATAACAATTTATGATTTTCTTGCTATAGCAAATGCACATACTTAGAAGATCTTTTTTACGTTACAGGAAATTTTGCGAAATTTCTATTGCGAAATTTCTATAAAGCAAAAAAGCTGCTATGTTTTCACATAACAGCTTCTAAAAAGAAAAGCGCGAGACGGGATTCGAACCCGCGACCCTCGCCTTGGCAAGGCGATACTCCACCACTGAGCCACTCGCGCATATATATAATATTCAGTTATCCAAGCGGGTGATGGGAATCGAACCCACGTATCCAGCTTGGAAGGCTGGTGTTCTACCATTGAACTACACCCGCGTGCCCAGAGCCGGAATCGAACCAGCGACACAGGGATTTTCAGTCCCTTGCTCTACCGACTGAGCTATCTGGGCTGATTGCCTCAACAGCAACGTAGTTATAATATCATTAATCCTTTATTCTGTCAAGCAATTATTTTTATTTTTTATATTATTTTTTTAATTTGAATTTTTATCGCTTCACCAGCATATGTACGCCGTCAGTTATACACTGACAGCATGACGATTTGTCTTAAATTTTACGCCAAATGAATAATTAACAAGTTATCCCCCGCCTGAATTTTGCCTGTTTGAAGCAATTCGACAGAAGATTCCGGACTAAGCTCTCCAAATACAATCGGCGACTCCAATGATGGTGCATTTTTCCTGACATATTCCAGATCCACATGCATCATTCGATCTCCTTTTCGAACACAATCCCCTTCTTTAACAAACACCTCAAAACCCTGACCTTTCAAAGATACTGTATCAAGGCCAACATGAATTAAAAGTGTCACACCTTCATCCGTTCGAATCCCCAAAGCATGTTTTGTATCAAACACAAAACTCACTTCGCCATCCACCGGAGCCAAAATATCTGGTTCCGTCAACTCGACATAAGCACCTTTTCCCATCATACCACCGGCAAAAGCAGGATCCGAAATTTCCCGAATTGGTCCACATTTTCCTGTATAAGGACTTGCAATAACTATTTCTTTCATTGTTTCTTCTGTGGGAATTTCCTCAGCCACCCGCTCCAGATAATCCTCAAGGTCTGATTTGATGACGGTTACTTTAGGTCCGTAAATAATCTGTACACCTTTGCCCTTCTGAATGACCCCCGACGCTCCCGTCGCTTTTAATATATCTTCCCGAACTTTACTTCCATCATGCACTGTACATCGAAGACGTGTCGCACAACAATCCACATCCGAAATATTTTTACGTCCTCCAAGACCTTCACAGATTCTCCTCGGCACATCATCCATTTCCATAACAGGTGATTTTTCTATACTCCTCTTTTTTTCCAAATCGTTTCGATGATACAATTTCACTTCATCCGTCAGTTCCCGACCAGGTGTCTTAAGATCAAGTTTTCTTATTAATATAGAAAAAACAAAATAATACACGACGAAGTAAAAGATGCCCACAATTACAACCCAAATCCAATTCGTCTTCGCATTTCCCTGCAAAATACCAAACAGAAACAAGTCAATGAGACCACCCGAAAACGTCATACCCACACCAACATTAAATATATGCATGAACATATAAGCCAAACCGGCAAATATACAATGGATTACATAAAGCAAAGGTGCCACAAATAAAAATGTAAATTCCAAGGGTTCTGTAATACCTGTCAGCATGGACGTTAGAGCTGCTGATACCAAAAGGCCCTGAACTAATTTCCGTTTTTCCGGTTTTGCCGTTTTATACATGGCAAATGCCGCTCCTGGAAGTCCAAAAATCATTAGCGGAAACTTTCCTGACATAAATCGGGTTGCTGAAACGGCAAATCGCTCAACCGTCGGATCTGCCAACTGAGCAAAGAAAATATTCTGCGCACCCTCTACCAGTCTGCCGCCAACTTCCAGGGTCCCGCCAACCGCCGTTTGCCAGAAAGGCAGATAAAAGACATGATGCAAACCAAAAGGAATCAGCGCACGCTCCATCACACCATAAATCCATGTTCCAAAATAACCCGAGTTCAGCACAATATTACCCACACTATAAATGGCTCCCTGAATCGGCGGCCATACATAATACATTAAAATGCCTATAAACGTAAATGTCAAAGCCGAAATAATCGGAACAAACCGTGTACCTCCGAAAAAGGATAACACCTGTGGCAATTCAATACGATAAAAACGATTATGCAATGCGGCCACTCCCAGACCCACAATAATTCCGCCAAACACGCCCATTTGAAGCGATGTAATTCCCACTACAGATGTTGCCGCCCCCGCAAGCAGGCTGCCGGCACCACCATGAATGGTGATCATGGCACTTATGGAAGCATGCATAATAAAAAACGCCACCGCTGCAGAAAGGGCAGCCACCTCTTTTTCACGTCTGGCCATACCTATAGCAACACCAATAGCAAATAAAATTGGAAGATTGGCAAATACAATATCTCCCGCGTCCCGCATCACCGTAAAGACGGCATAGGGCAGTGTTCCTGGTCCCATAAAGCCAAACAAGCCATAAGTTCGAAGCATTGTTTCATTAGTCAGCGAACCACCTACACCAAGCAAAAGTCCCGCTACCGGAAGCAATGCTATGGGCAACATAAATGAACGTCCAATGCGCTGCAAAACGCCAAACACTTGATCTTTCATAATTATCCTCCTTGTTGTTATCTATTTTTAGCAGCAAGAAAGATTTTCATGCATAAAAAATACACATCAATAACATTACTTTTTATTCTACAGGTAATGATTCTGAATTTCCTATAAAAGAACACAAAAAAAGAGAAGCAATCTGCTTCTCTTTTTGTGCCGGCGACCGGAATCGAACCGGTACGGGAGATTAGTCCCGCAGGATTTTAAGTCCTGTGCGTCTGCCAGTTCCGCCACGCCGGCAGAGTGGATGGAGAAGGATTCGAACCTTCGAAGTCGTCGACAACAGATTTACAGTCTGCCCCCTTTGGCCACTCGGGAATCCATCCACGTTATCCTGACAATTTAATAATTTAGCACAGTTTATATAAAATTGCAAGTATTTTTAGATTGTATTTTCTGGAATTTATGCTTATTTTTTAGATTTATTCTTTGCTTTTAATAAAATCGAACTATAAGCAGGCATACTGATGTTGACACAGCCATGTTCTACTGGCCACATATCTTCCTCTAAATGATACCCCGATTCACCAGTTGTTATCACACTGACCATCTCACAATCCCCACTAATACCCAGATTCCACACAGGTACCAGCAAGTTCTGTGTTTTTTTGTCATTGTTTAATATAACAACCATTTGATCCTCACGGTCGAATCGACCATAAGCAAGCCACTGGTAACCGCCTTTAAGATATACATAAGAGCCTGTTTTTAACACTTTATAATCTTTATGAATACGAATCATATCTCTATGAAATTCGATGAGATCTTTCCTCTCCTTACCCCAGGGATAAGTGCGTCGGTTATCCGGATCTGTCCATCCACAAACACCGGCTTCATCGCCATAATAAACGGTTGGTGCTCCCGGCCATGTCATCTGAACAAGCACAGCTTCTCGAAAAACACCATAATTCAAATCTTCCGATGCTGCTTTTGCTCCCACAGTCGCAAGTCGTCCAACCTTACGGTTAGTGCGTGTAAGGAAACGGGAATGATCATGATTAGACAGTTCATTCATGGCTACATAAAGCGATTCACTATGCATTGCATTCATGTGATACATCATAGCATCACGGAATGCATCGGAGTTTCCTAACATATCCTCACGATAATTGTCACTGTGTTTTTCAAGTCCTGTCAGCATCCAGGTAAGCGGTTCCATAAATGCATCATAGTTCATGACGGTATCCCATTCATCTCCCTGAAGCCAAGGAGATGGATCACCGTAATGCTCTGCCAGAATAATCGCATCTGGATTTATACTTTTCACTGCTTTTCGGAAATCTTTCCAGAAACGATGATTGAATTCCTGAGATAAACCAAGATCCGCTGCCACATCCAAACGCCATCCATCCACATTATATGGAGGCATAAGCCATTTCCGTGCAATACCCAAAATATAATTATACAACTCTTTCGAGCCTTCATAATTCAATTTTGGAAGGGTTGCATGATTCCACCAGCCCACATATTCTTCATTATCCGGCCAATGCTCTTCTTTGAACGAAAAAAAGGAATGAAACGGACTGTCCTCACTCACAAATGCACCTTTCGGATAGGCTGGATTCTTATCGTAAATATGTTCACGATCCATCCATTTATTAAAGGAACCACAGTGATTAAACACACCATCCAGGATCACTTTCATGCCACGGCGATGCACTTCTTCCACCAGTTGAGCAAAAAGCCGGTTACTTGCATCCAGATTCGCATGTTCCGTTACTCTGGAAATATATCGGCTTGCCTTTTCATTGGTCGTATCGCCCTCTTTAAGTAATTCTCCCTGGTCATACACAATCTTTCCATAATGTGGATCAATGTGATCATAATCCTGAATATCATACTTATGATTCGATGGAGACACAAAAATCGGATTCATATAAATGACATCTACGCCAAGATCCTGAAGGTAATCCAATTTATCCATAACTCCCTGGAGATCTCCACCATAAAAGCGTGAGACATCACTTGCCTCCGGCAATGCATCCCATTCTTTAACTTTTGTTGTATGTTTCTGGATATAAATATATTCGTGATCTTCCACATCATTGGTCGAATCCCCATTATAAAATCGATCTACAAAAATCTGATAAAATACTGCACCCTTGGCCCAATCCGGTGTATGAAAATCAGGTATGAATTTAAAATCAAAGGAATGGTCATGATAATCCCTTGTGGCTTTCTTATTATAATAGAAAACACACTTCCCGGACTTTACTTTGAAATAATAGGCACGAATCTCCTCTGGAACATCAAGTTCCACTTCATAGTAATCAAAAAGTCCTTCTGTTTCTGTTTTTTTCATAGTCACTTCATCATTACCAAAGCACAAACGAACTTCATCCACATTATTCTTTCCAGTTCGAAAACGCAATGTCACTTTCTCATCTGTAACCTGCACATAATCTTTTGTGCCATCTGCAAACAGGGCATCTTTTAATATAAAGGGTTTTAATCCTTTCATATATAATTGACGTTTATCAGCAATCGAACACTCTGCCTGATTCACAACAAATTCCATAACGTTTTCTCCATTCGTTTCTTTGATATAGTAATATTATAAAGAAATTCGTATGCAAACTCAACCATAAAATACAAAATCCTTTACGTTCTTTTTTCGCAAAACGAAAAAAGAACAGCCAACCGATAGCTGTTCTTTTCAGGAGAAGGTATTTTTTGTTTCTTATGGGGTGTAACAAAAAACTATATAATGTATTGGGGGGTTTACGCTTTTATTATATCTCGACATTCTGAATAAATGTGACCAAACTTAACTAAAAATTAAATTCGTTTTTATGCAAACTGTTATTTCCCAAACACCACTTCGTCATTTTAACTTGTTAACACAGAAAAAGGCGAATTGATTTGTACAATTCGCCTTTTAATGACATTTATTTTTGACATTCTTCGAATAAAGATTCAAATTCTTCTTTTGTAACCTTTTCTTTTTCAAGAAGAAGTTTTGCACACGCTTCCAAAACATCCTGATGTTCAAGAATGATACGTTTTGCTTCTGCATAACAATCATCCACAATACGTTTTACTTCCTGATCGATCACAGTCGCAATGCTTTCACTATAAGACTTCGTATGCGCAAGATCACGTCCGATAAATACTTCGTCACCTTCACCCTCATAATTAATCATACCAACGGCATCTGACATACCATATTCTGTAACCATGGCGCGCGCTGTACGTGTTGCAGACTTAATGTCAGCAGATGCACCTGTCGTAATATCATTAAAAATAATCTCTTCTGCAATACGACCGCCAAGAGATACCATTATATCCTGAAGCATACGACCTTTTGTATAAAACATCTGGTCTTTTTCCGGCAACGGCATGGTATAACCGGCTGCACCGACACCTGTTGGAATAATCGATACCGTATAGACTGGTCCCACATCCGGAAGTACATGGAACAAAATAGCATGTCCGGCTTCATGATACGCTGTAATACGTTTTTCCTTATCCGAAATAACACGGCTCTTCTTTTCAGTACCAATGCCCACTTTGACAAATGCTTTCTGAATATCCGCCTGAATGATATAGGCACGACGTTCTCTCGCCGCCATAATAGCCGCCTCGTTCATGAGGTTCTCAAGATCTGCACCGGTAAATCCTGCCGTTGTCTGTGCAATCTGGTCAAGATCCACATCATCACCCAATGGTTTTCCTTTTGTATGCACCTCTAAAATCTCACGACGACCCTTAATATCCGGACGCCCAATACCTACTTTACGGTCAAATCGACCCGGACGAAGAATGGCCGGATCCAGAATATCCACACGGTTTGTCGCTGCCATGACGATAATACCCTGATTCACGCCAAAGCCGTCCATCTCAACCAACAACTGATTTAATGTCTGCTCTCGTTCATCATGGCCGCCACCCATACCTGTACCACGACGACGGGCAACCGCATCAATTTCATCAATAAACACAATACATGGTGAATGTTTCTTAGCATCTTCAAACAAATCGCGCACACGGGATGCACCGACACCTACAAACATCTCAACAAAATCTGAACCGGAAATACTGAAAAACGGTACACCAGCTTCACCCGCAACGGCCTTTGCCAAAAGTGTTTTACCGGTTCCCGGAGGTCCTACAAGAATAACGCCTTTTGGAATACGGGCACCCAGGTCGGTGTATCTCTGTGGATTCTTCAGGAAATCCACAATTTCCTGTAATTCTTCTTTCTCCTCTTCCAAACCGGCAACTTTTTTAAATGTCGTATTCTTTGCTGCCTCATCAGACATCTTCGCACGACTCTTTCCAAAATTGGCCATTTTCGCATTTGCACCGCCATTTTGACTGTGTACAAAAACAATAAACACCAACAAAATCACACCGGCAATAGTTAATGCACCGCCGTGTTTTTCCAACCAGGATTCCTCCTGCATATCAGCAATATACCAGTCAGCCACAGAAGTTCCTTCTTCTTGAAGAAGTTCCACAATCTCATTCACATCGACAACATTACATGTAGTTGTCGTATCATCCGACCACAAGACTTCAATGCTTCCCGTTGGCACTTCATTATTTGGAACGATGACAATCTGTTTCATCTCATCTTTTCGATTGTCAATATCCATAACAAACTGATGATAAGAATATGGTTCCGCAGACATCAGCAACATGTCTTCCGAAAACATAAGCATCAGAGCAATTGCGATCAGAACAAAAGGCCAAAAGCCCATTCCTCTCTTTCTATCCAATGTACATCCTCCTATTCGTAATCTGTTTACCCGGTACGAGCATCCGGGTATCTGCTTCTTTCTCTGTCAATCGTACGCCAGGTTTGTTCACTTTTATATGTTTCACACCTAACCTTGACAGCCAACACCCGCTGCGTCTCTGCAGACACCTTATAACTGTCACTGATCCGGTGACCAATAATCCACAATATATGACTTCCATCTGCCAGCAAAAGCATTCGGTCCCGTTCCTCTCTTGGAATTTTTTCATCAATCATCCAACGTTTGAGAAGTTTCTTGTGTCCCTGACCATCTAAAGTGATATAATCCCCATTTTCACGGGTTCTTATCGACAGACTATTGCTTATTTTATCATAATCAAACCATTTCGTATACCGATTTATGGGAATTTCTTCCGTTTTAAATGATTCTTTTATCTCAAACTCCACCGTAAAATCTGCATCTGGAACAGGGTAAACTCCTGGGCCTGTCACATCTACCCATATTCCTTCTTCCAGACATTCTTCTCCCGGAAGTATCTTCCGAATGACAACCCCCTCATAGGTTCGAATGGCCTGGAGCTGATATGGCAAGGAGCAGCGTCGACCAACCGTTTTTCCAAAAAGACCTCGCACCATCTCAATGTGTTCTTTATCCACATCTTTCAGCTTCCCTGCAGCAACGTAAAAGGCACGTCGCAGAACCTCTCTTTGTATCACCACATGAAGCTCCGCAAAGGACGCCCCATGTATGGCACACGTCGGCTGATCCCCAACCGTCACACAAGCATCGAAAGCCCGCTCGCCCTGTCTGTCCAGATAGTCCGAAACATCACTGAGCAGCCCCGCCATCTCCTGTATATGTTGTCCAGCCGCCAAATTAATATGCTCTTCCACATATGGAATAATCTGATGTCGAATCCTATTACGCGTATAGACATCCGTCAGATTTGTTTCATCCGTCCGCCATAAAATCTCTTTTTCCTGTAAATAGGCCTCTATATCCGCTCGGGTTGCGCAAAGCAACGGTCTTATAATATTATCTCTCACTGGTGGAATTCCCGTCAAACCTTTGAGTCCGGTTCCTCGAAACATATTGAACAATACAGTTTCACAGCTATCTTCCCTCTGATGGGCGACCGCAATACGCTCAGCCCCCACTTCTTTACGGACTTTCTCGAAGCATTGATATCTATAAAAACGTCCTGCCTCTTCTTCCGACATACCTTCTTTTCTGGCAAAGCGTTTTAAATCCACATGAAAACTGTAACATGGAATCTCGTGATTTCGACAAAAGTTTTCCACATAAGCCTGGTCCGCATCGGCTGCTTTTCCACGAATCCCGTGATTCACGTGGACCACCGCCAATGAAATATGAAAATATTCTGCAATCTCAGATAATATGGATAACAATCCCATAGAATCGGCACCACCGGACACGCCGACAACGATCTTCTGTCCATTTTCTACCATATGATGCTCCTGCATATACTCACTGACTCTTTCAACCAGACAATTCATTCCATACGCTCCTTTTCTATATTCAGTCACAACCATCATAGCACAGATGTCGATTTCTTACAAACCATGCATACCAGTACAGTCATGTCATCCTGCTGCACCATTGATGGCAGATTTAATGCTTCATTTAATATCTCTGCTGCCATTACATTTGGATTCACCACATCCATCTGGGACAACAGATCACACAATGTTTCATTTCCATGGGGAAAACAGTTCACAACACCATCCGTCATCATAATAATCATATCCCCATCAAATACATTACGACTCACACTTTCACAGTCCATCTCCGGAAATACCCCCATCGGCAATGAACCGGAAGTCACACACTCGACCTTACGTCCTCTTTTTATAAACGTAGAAGACGCACCAATTTTTATAAACTCGCAAATCCCGCTGTAAAGATCAATGACACTCAAATCCATGGAGGAAAATAACCGCTTATCCTCCTGAAACATCAGCACCGAATTTAACATTCGCAAAGCCGAACGCCGTCCAAATCCCGTATCGACCATCTGCTCCAGCAAATCAATCATAAACTCACTGTCTTTCTTTGCAGCCTCACCGCTTCCCATACCATCCGATAAGGACATAAGAACTTGTCCCGAATCAGGATAAAGAAAAGCAAAACTATCGCCACTGACATTCTCACCACTTTTTGTCTTCCGTGCAACTCCCTGTACCACCTGATACCGCGCATCTTCAATCAGTTCAAAAATGTCATATCGACGCGACAAATTCGGGACTGTCCCCTTTTCCGGTATAAATTGCTGACCAGACGCTTCACTAACCCACTTTGCCAGCTGATTCACTGAAATACATTTTCTTTTTCGCGCTCTGGCCATAAGATAAATTTTCTGCCTGCGTCCCATTCTTCCTTCATGGGATATCGTTATCTTTTTTATTTTGACTGGATACTTGTCCATTCTTTGCATCAATCGATCCGAAAGTTTTTTTCGGTCGCTTTTTCGTTCCGATAATTCCAATGACAAGTCATCCATAATTTCTGCAATCTCTCCAATCTGTCCGGCATAGGCCAGACGATTTTCATGAAATCGATTCCTCCAGCTCACATTGGCACCCGCCGCCTGCATGACCCGATTGGTTTCATCAAGAAAATGATCCATATGAATACATCGATGCCGAAATTCTGCCGGCACTTGACTTTTTTCAACCCGTCCCTGTTCGGAACACAAAGCTAATAAATTATATGCTGAATGGCAAGTATCATAGTACGCATTTTCCCAACAGTGTGTACGCCTGCCACAATCCGCACACATTTTCTCCGTAATCTCTGAAAAGGCCTGTGCTTTATCATCTTCGGAAAGCTCAATGCGCTCCCACGGTTCTTGTCCCATCATATGAGAAAGTTTTCGAAAAGATGCCGCCATATCTCCCAGACGATATCTTAAAAATTCGTTTTCGCTGTCATCTGAATTTTTTTCTCCACCTTCTTCAATCAGCGGTCGATCCACCTTTTTTAAAAAGGCGTTCATCATCGCGTAAAACACCATATATCCAGCGGCTCCAAAAACAGCCTCAAGTCCGCCAAGACGAAGCTGCCTTCCAAACATCTGAAAATCAAGACCCTCTCTTGCTAGTCCATAACCAATATCTGCGGATAAAATCAAAAGGCTTAGCATCAGTAGCATCTTATGCTGGCTGATCCAAGCCTTTTTCCATTCCAGTATATACGTTATGAGCATCACACCGATCAGTATGCCCAAATACTTTAGTAACATCGTCTGCGGTACCTCTACGGCCATCCCAATCAGGGCAACCACTGGCAACAGAGGACGATGCTCCGGCCACATATAAGCAGCGGCAAAATATGCCAGACCCAATGGATTCATCGTATGACCCAGGGGCTGTTGCATAAAACCGCAAAGCAGTATGACCATCCATTGACGCAAATGGAGCTGCCTCATTCTGATCCCTCCCACACATGTCTGTCCTCTCGGACACTAACATCCTATGTCGACCGAACCATCATGTTGCACACATTCCATCGACCGATTTTTCCATCGGCTTATTCACTCTTCTTAAAAATAATATCATTTGAACCTGCAAGCCCCAGCTTTTCACGTGCCAGCTCTTTATAATATTCTTCTGATGTCATATATTCTTCTTTATCTTCCAAGGCCGCTTTACGCTCATTCTGTTCATCAATCTGTTCTTGAAGTGACTCCGCCACTGCCTGATCCGCTGTCAATCGTTCGTGCAGCTGAACACTGTTATACATAAGAACAATACAAAAAATAAAAACAACACAGGCGATTATCGCCATACCGCTGCGGTTGCTTCTTCTTCGACGTTTTCTTGCTTTTCCTGTCATATATCTTCACCTATAATCCCGATTATTTACAATCATTTCATATTTATGGTACTTATTTTACCTGTTTCCCCAAAATATTGCAATGTTTATCCCGAGATTTTGTATTTATTTTCCGAAGAAGACGACGAATGCTTAAAACCAGTATTTTTACCGGCTTTAAAAGCATACATAAAAATGCTACATATACAGGACTGATCGTCTTATAATAAAACAAATGTCCTGTCATCAGACCAATGATAATATAGCTTCGTATTTCACCACGATGATACGTAAACAAGAGATAAAATAAGGCGACCGTCATAAACAGCCAATATAATAGATCTTCCAGATTCACGAACCGTTTCGAATGATGGATAAGGTTCCGAAACACCCTGAAGCCATCATAAACCCAACACGTCCACATGCCCCAAAGAAAAGAAAGAAAAAGAAAATAAAACTGCCTTTGTACTTCTGCACTCATTGTTTAACGAAACCATCGGCCAAGGCCTTTTTCTGTATGCCCCATGTTTTTTTGTCCCGTCGAATATACCATACTGTCCACATGTCCATCGATATGAACTTCTCCCTTTTCCAAAGACAAATGATTCACATGAAGATCTTCACCCCGAACCATGAGCAGTCCATCTTCTGTATTCATAACAATTTCATTTGTGTCGAAAGATATGACATCCATCACACCCGTCGTCTGGAGATTTCCCCGATTGAACAACACCAGCTTATGATTTTTTACGCCCAGCCGTTCATCCATAAAAAAAGCCTCCCTATATATTCAGATTAAACAAAGTTAATCTAAATATATGGAAAGGCTCTCCTGAATATTCAACTTATAAATATCTAAATAACTCTTTGGCTTCTTCCTTACGTACAGTCTCAGCCACATCGAGAACTTCAACCTTTACATTTCGGGTACCAAAACCAATCTCTATCATATCGCCCGCTTTCACTGCGGTTCCGGCTTTTGCAACTTTTCCATTAATGGAAACACGTCCTGCATCACATGCCTCATTGGCAACCGTACGACGCTTGATCAAACGAGAAACTTTTAAAAACTTATCTAAACGCATTGGATTATTTTACGTTTACAAGGTCTTTTAAAGCTTTACCAGCTTTGAATTTTGGAGTCTTGGAAGCTGCGATCTGCATAACTTCACCTGTCTGAGGGTTTCTTCCGGCTCTTTCAGGTCTTTCGCTTAACTCAAATGTACCAAAACCAACCATCTGTACTTTTTCACCTTTTTTAAGTTCTTCACCAACGATATCTACAAATGCTTTTAAAGCTTTTTCTGCATCTTTTTTGGATAATTCTGCCTGTTCAGCGATAGCTGCGATTAATTCTGTTTTATTCATTTTATCTTCCTCCTAAATATCCATCTCTTAACATTCAAATCTATTTATAAACTTTTCCTCTTGATTTGTCAAGGCATTTTGTTGCCCGAACACCTTTTTTATGATATATTTGTCCCATGGAATTCAAAGGAACAAAGGGGTAATTATTATGAATAAAAAAACATTGTATTTGGAATGCTATTCCGGTATTAGCGGCGATATGACAGTTGCTTCCCTGCTTGATCTGGGCGTTGATCATGACCTTTTATTAAACGCCTTAAACAGCCTGAATCTTGAAGGTTATGAAATTCAGATTTCACGTGTACTCAAAGCAGGTATCGACGCCTGTGACTTTAACGTTATTTTAGATAAGTCCCATGAAAACCATGACCATGATATGAAATATCTCCATGGTCATCCACATCATGACCACAATCACCATCATGACCACGATCACCATCATGACCACGATCACCATCATGACCACGATCACCATCATGACCACGATCATCACCATCCACATGAGCATCGCAATCTCGAAAATATCCAGGCAATCATCAACAGCAGCGGTATTTCCCATCGTGCAAAGCATATTGCCCTTAAGATCTTTCAGGTGATTGCCGAAGCCGAATGCAAGGCACATAATAAACCATTAGATGAAGTCCATTTCCACGAAGTTGGAGCTGTCGATTCCATCGTAGATATTGTTGCCATCGCTGTGTGTCTGGATGCTTTAGATATTGAAGAAGTCATTGTTTCTGAGCTTTACGAAGGTCAGGGAACGGTTCGTTGTCAGCATGGTATTTTACCAATTCCTGTACCTGCCGTTGCCAATATTGTATCTGCTTATGGTCTTCCACTGCATATCATGGATATTCAGGGTGAATTTGTTACACCAACCGGTGCAGCCATTGTTGCAGCCATTTGCACAGGTCATAAATTACCAAAACATTTTCGTCTGTTAAAGACAGGTATCGGTGCAGGAAAACGCAATTATGAAAAAGCAAGCATTTTACGCGCCATGTTAATCGAGGATCTGGATAAAGTTTCTGACAAGACACCGATCGAAAAACAGTCTATACCTGTTTCTTCTGGTTTTGAACTGACACTTCACAAAGAACAGCACCTTGCAGAGATTAAAACCAAATCCACAGAAATTGACTTTGCCAAACGCGAACTTGACCTCGAACCAATCTGGAAAATCGAAACCAATCTGGATGATTGTACTGGCGAAGTCATCGCTTATACCTTCAATCAGTTATTTGAAGCAGGGGCTCAGGATGTTTATACAACACCAATCTACATGAAGAAAAACCGTCCGGCAACCATGCTGACTGTTTTATGCCGCGAATCCCTGATTTCTAAAATGGAAGATGTTTTATTCACACATACGACAACTATCGGTGTTCGAAAATATCCAGTGGAACGCACCATCCTTCCACGTCAGATTCGTACCATCGATACACCTTGGGGCAAAGCTAAAATTAAATACGCAACATGGAAGAATCATATTTATGCTTACCCTGAAAATGATGATGTTGCTGCAATCGCTACCAAGCAGAACTTAAGCTATCCAGAAGTTTATGCTGTTGTGAAAACTTTGGCTTATGAAGCCATTCATGCCGATGCATTCACAGAACGCAAAACTCTTCCAGAAGAATAAATTTTCCATTGCCAACTTTTTACAAGGAGGTTGACACTATGAAACGACTCGTCGATTATTTTATTCCCCATGTCCATGAGGGAATTTGTATAGCCTTTTCCGGCGGCGTAGACAGTAGTGTTTTACTTGCTGCCGCTTGCAAGGCCGTTAGCGAAAGCAACTGTAACAAGCCTGTTTTAGCCGTAACCTTCGCGACCCGTCTCCATCCTCACAGTGACACAGCGGAGGCCGCAAAACTTGCAAAAACTTTAGGTGCCATTCATAAGATTATTGAAATTGATGAATTTTCGGATGTCCGCATTTCCGAAAACCCGCGCAACCGCTGTTATCTGTGTAAATCCCTGCTCTTCCAGTCTTTACTCCAGACGGGCACAGATGCCGGTTACTCATTTTTCTGTGAAGGCTCAAATGTGGACGACACAAAGGTTTATCGCCCGGGTATTCAGGCTGTCCGTGAATTAAAAGTGGCCAGTCCACTCATTGAATGTGAACTGACCAAAAATATGATCCGAAGCATCGCTGCAAGCGAAGGTCTGTCTGTGGCAAGTAAACCTTCCACGCCATGTATGGCTACCCGCCTTCCATATGATACTCATTTTGATTATGAACTTTTAGACCAAATCAACTCGGGAGAAACGTGGCTGCGAAATCAGAATTTTTATAACGTGCGTCTACGTTTCCATGATCCGATTCTTCGTATCGAAATTGACAAACCCGACTTTAACCGCTTCATGGAACAACATGAAGCTATTGTAGATGCTATGAAAGATCTTGGTTTTAAGTACATTACCTTAGACCTCGAAGGTTTTCGTTCCGGAAGTATGGACCTTTAAAAAATAAAAAACTTCTCCGAAGAACGCCGTTTTCTCAGGCTTCAAGGAGAAGTTTTTTTGTCATTTTATTTTGCCAAATCTGAAAGACTCTGAATCAACTCCAAATCTTTCTGTAAAATGCGCATATTCGCTGTCATTGGTTCTTCGCCTGGCCGTGCCACAGTAATCTCAATCACTGTTCCCGCACCAACACCTCTGGAAAATACATCCTTGCAAAATGCACTAAACTTTGGATGATTGGCTGCAAACTGATTTTTTGCATTCATAAGTCGCATGAGTGCTGCCGGATTCATCATCATCGATTATCCTCCTTAACTCCAAAGATTTGCAGGGTATATGCCATCTGCAATTAATTTCTTAATGGAAGCCACAACGCCTTCCTTATCTTCTTTATAAGTCACCCCAAACCATTTATCCTTTGTTTCAAGCACTTTAACGGTTGCTCTTCCGGACTGAATCATCTGATCAACAACAGATGGAAGCATGTATTCCTGTTTGATTTCATTCTCTGGAATGCTGGATAGGAAATCGACAAACCCTGCTTCAAGTTCATTTAAAAATTCCGGAGGGAATCCCCACATATTCATAGATACACGCTGTTCCGGTGTGATCTTATAATCATAACCGTTATCTTCATGTGCCATGGTTCCTTCTGCAGTCAACTGCAAACCACCGGTTTCCACAATTTTAGCCAGACATTCATTCTCATCCACAAAACATACACCACGGGTTACAGCCCCATTTTCACTCAACGTATTCTTAAGAATAAAACCGGCCATACACATATCATACTGTACATCTGTATCATGTTCTTCAACTAAATAATCATGAACCTTTTTAAATCCTTCTTTACCATAATAATCATCTGCGTTGATAACAACAAATGGTTCGTTCACAATACCTTTGCAGCAAAGAACAGCCTGCCCCGTACCCCAAGGTTTCTTACGATCTGCCGGTGCAGTAAATCCCTCCGGAAGATCATCTAAAGACTGGAATACATATTCCACATCCATGGCTTTTTCAATACGATTTCCAATAATTTCTTTAAAATCTTCTTCAATATCCTTACGGATAATACAAACCACTTTGTTAAATCCTGCTTCTTTTGCATCATAAATCGAATAATCCATGATAATTTCGCCATTGGGTCCCATCGGTTCCAACTGTTTGATGCCACCGCCAAAACGACTGCCAATACCTGCGGCCATAATGACTAATGTTGTATTTTTCATACCTTATTGCCTCCTATAAGAGAGAAAATCCTTTGGATGACACACACATCTCAACTTCTTCAATATCCTCTGTGTGAATCACCATAACCGGTTTCCCTGATTCCCGATTAAATGATAAATAAATATAGTCCACACTGATATTACTTTCACTCAGTGCAACAAGTAACTTGTGCAGATTGCCTACTTCATCTTCAACTTCAACCCCAAGAACATCCTGCATACGGCACAGAAATCCTGCTTTTTCCAGTGCTTTGACAGCCTTTTCCGGTTCAGATACCACCATACGAATAATTCCGTACTCTGCGCTGTCATTGGTTACGGATCCAAGGATGTTAATGTTTTCTTCAAGTAAAATACCCGTAATCACCTGCATGGTGCCTTTTTTGTTTTCTGCATAAATCGAAACCTGCTTCAGCATATCTTTCCTCCTGTGCATAATTAATCACTATTATTCTAGCTGTTTTTAAGTTTAATGTCAACGTTTGCAAGAAATAAGGCATGAACCGAAACTTTTTCCGGTCCATGCCCCATTTCATTATGCACACAGCGTTGTCACATCGAAATGCAACTCAACCTCAAAAACTTCTACGTTTATTCCGTGCAGTGCGCTGCCTGTTTTTCTTTATAATGATGTGCTTCTTCTAACATCATATCTTTAACTTTCATCAGACGAATCTGCGTTGAACGCTCATTTTCATCCAGTTTCATGGTAATATATTTGATATTTGCCTGAGCCTGCGGAATAATGACATGCTCCAGCGCATTTACCCTTCGGCGGGTCTTTTCGATTTCTGCCGCCATAAGCTGACAGGCTTTTTCTGTTTCTGCCAGTTTCAGCATATCCGGTAAAACATCTGCCAGAGATTTCACCGCATCATCCAGGTCGCAGGATGTATAGGCAAATCCATAGGAGTAAATATCGTTCTCATCCGCTGTTCGGGTTTTATATTCCAGAACCGGGATATCCACACTCATGACATTCTTCTTTCCGACTTCCAGATAAACATCCTGTTTCGGTGCCATCAGTGCTGTATGCAAAATTTCTTCCGACATGCTGGCTTTTGCAACAACAAAGTTTTTATTCGCCGCGTGAATGCCTGCTTCCACTTTTTCGCGCAACGCCATGTTTTCCCGAACCAGCGCCAGAAACTGACGCATCAATTCATCACGTTTGTCTTTCAGAAGTTTATGGCCCTTTTTGGCAGTGACCAGTTTTTTCTTCTGACGCGTCAACTCCATACGGGTTGGATTCACTTGTGCCTGTGCCATTTCCTTCACCTCTTTTCGCGCGATTTCTTAACATCCGAATACTTAAAACTTACCATAGTATTCATCCAGATATTCATCGTCAATACGTTTCAGCTCACTTCGAGGTAAAATAGACAGCAGCTTCCAACCGGTATTTAAAGTTTCCTCAATACTTCGATCCGTCATAAAGCCTTGAGATACGTATTCTTTTTCAAAGGCTTCTGCAAATTTTGCATAGATCAAGTCAATGTCTGAAAGTGCCGCTTCACCCAAGATAGTCATGAGTTCTTTCGCATCTTTACCACGGGCATAGGCCGAGAATAACTGGTTCATCGTATTGGAATGATCTCCTCTTGTCTTTCCTTTACCGATACCTTTATCTTTCAGACGGGATAAGGAAGGCAATACATCGATCGGTGGATTGACACCTTTACGGAAGAGTTCACGACTTAGAATAATCTGACCTTCCGTAATGTAACCGGTTAAGTCCGGAATCGGATGAGTCTTATCATCTTCCGGCATAGAGAGGATTGGAATCATTGTGATGGATCCTTCTTTGCCACGCTGACGACCTGCACGTTCATACATACTTGCAAGGTCGGTATACATATATCCCGGATATCCTCGACGTCCAGGAACTTCCTTACGGGCTGCTGAAATTTCACGAAGGGCATCGGCATAGTTTGTAATGTCTGTCAGAATAACGAGGACATGCATGTCTTTTTCAAATGCCAGATATTCTGCTGCTGTAAGTGCCATACGCGGTGTGGCAATACGTTCTACAGCAGGGTCATTGGCAAGGTTAATAAATAATACGGTTCGGTCAATTGCACCGGTTTCTTTAAAACTATCCACAAAGAAGTTGGATTCTTCAAAGGTTATCCCCATTGCAGCAAATACAACCGCAAATTTTTCATCTTTTCCACGAACCTTAGCCTGTCTCGCAATCTGAGCGGCAAGCTGGGCATGTGGCAGACCAGATGCGGAAAAAATCGGAAGTTTCTGTCCGCGAACCAAGGTATTCAAACCATCGATGGCAGATACACCGGTCTGAATAAATTCGTTTGGATAAGCTCTGGCTGCCGGATTCATCGGAAGACCATTAATATCCATACGTTTGTCTGGTAAGATGTCCGGACCTTCATCTGCAGGACGACCCATGCCATCAAAGACACGCCCAAGCATATCTTCGGATACTGCCAGTTCCATGCTTCTTCCAAGAAATCGGACTTTACTGTTTGAAAGGTTAATACCTGTTGAACTTTCAAATAACTGAACAAGGGCATCGGTGCCATTCACTTCGAGAACTTTACAGCGACGCACTTCGCCATTGGCTAATTCAATCTCTCCCAGTTCATCGTAAGTTACATGTTCTACACCCTGAACCAACATTAACGGTCCGGCTACTTCCTGAATAGTTCTATATTCTTTTGGCATTTAGAAGTCCCCCTTTCCGCTTTCTTCTTCAATCTGGGCTTTTAACGTATCCATAATCTTTGCATACTCTTTATCCAGATTTTCTTCTTTTACATATTTAAAACGGCCAATCGGTTCACGCACCGGAAGATTGATGAGTCTCTGAACATTTGCCCCCTGTTTCAATGCTTCCACCGCCTGATCATAATAAGCCAGTACAAGTTCCATCATAAGAAGCTGTTTCTTTAAAGATGTGTAAGTATCCACATCGTGGAAGGAATTCTGATGCAGGAAATCTTCACGAATGGATCTTGCAGCTTCCATTTTCAATCGGTCCGGAGCCGAAAGAGCATCCATACCAACCATCTGTACAATTTCATTCAATTCTGCTTCATCCTGAAGAATACTCATCATCTTCTGACGATTTTGCATCCACTCTTCCGAAACATTTTCATCAAACCAGCCTTTGACATTATCCAGATATAAAGAATAACTGGTCAGCCAGTTAATGGCTGGGAAATGACGTTTATACGCAAGGGCTGAATCTAAGCCCCAGAACACTTTGACAATACGAAGTGTTGCCTGAGATACCGGTTCAGAAATGTCCCCACCTGGAGGTGAAACCGCACCAATAACAGACAATGCACCTTCTCTTCCATCTTTGCCAAGAGCAATAACGTGACCTGCACGTTCATAGAACTGTGCCAGTCGTGAACCGAGATATGCAGGGTAACCTTCTTCACCCGGCATTTCCTCCAAACGACCAGACATTTCTCGAAGTGCTTCCGCCCAACGGGATGTGGAGTCAGCCATCAACGCAACTGAATACCCCATATCACGGAAATATTCCGCAATAGTGATTCCTGTATAAATCGATGCCTCACGCGCAGCAACCGGCATGTCCGATGTGTTGGCAATGAGCACGGTTCTTTGCATGAGAGACTTGCCCGTCTTTGGATCCTTTAATTCAGGGAACTCATTGAGTACATCTGTCATCTCATTTCCACGTTCACCACAACCGATATAGACAACAATATCTGCCTCTGCCCACTTGGCAAGCTGATGCTGAATAACGGTCTTACCACTTCCGAAAGGTCCCGGAACAGATGCCACACCACCTTTTGCTATTGGAAAAAATGTGTCAACTACACGCTGCCCTGTGATCAACGGCATCTTTGGCGGCAGTTTTTTCTTATATGGACGACCACGACGCACCGGCCATCTCTGCATTAATGTAACGTCTCGATCGCCTTTATCGGTTGATACAACCGCAATCACTTCTTCTACGGTAAATTCACCGGAACGAATCTCTTTGATGGTACCTTTAATTCCATATGGAATCATAATACGCTGTTCCACAACTTCGGTTTCCTGAACCGTACCGATAATATCACCGGCTTCAACTTCGTCGCCCACCTTTGCAGTCGGAACGAACTGCCATTTCAAATGACGTTTCAAAGAAGCAACTTCAACCCCTCTGTGAAGATTCGTTCCACAGATAGCCATAATGTCATCCAATGGTCTCTGAATACCATCATAAATACTTGTGATAAGTCCAGGTCCAAGTTCTACAGACAATGGCATCTCTGTAGACTCAACCGGTTCGCCCGGTCCAAGACCTGAAGTTTCTTCATATACCTGAATGGAGGCCTGATCTCCATGCATTTCAATAATTTCACCAATCAGTCGCTGGCTGCTTACACGAACAACGTCAAACATATTGGCATCGCGCATACCTTCAGCGATAACCAATGGTCCTGCAACTTTTTTAATGACGCCTTTACTCATAAAGCGGATTCACCTACTTTCTAATGATTACCGAAGATAATATCGGATCCTACAGCCTGCTCTACAGACTTCTTCACACCGGCAACACCTGCGCCTGTATTGCCCGAAGTTCCAGGAATCAAAATGATCATCGGAACCACCTGCGACCGATATTTATTTATTTCATGTGTCATCTCCGCTGCCAATGCTTCTGTGATATAAATCACTGCATAATCTGATGAAGTCAGGAAACGAAGGACACTTCTTCCTTCTTCTGCATTGGATGCCGGAAATGTATCCAGACCCAAAGCAGCAAAACCAAAAATGCTGTCATAAGCACCTAATACTGCGATCTTATACATACATCTCCCTGATCCTTTCTCGAATCGCCTCATCCGGCAAACCATTCTGCTTGCAGGTCAAGATGATTCGTACGGTTTTAATTTCATTTTCTCTGGCAATGACATAGGCCACCAGCGGACCTACAGAAAATGGGTTCATCTTCTGTGGTTTCATGGTCTGAATAATACGGTTATCACACCAGCGTTCAAAAGCCGAAAGGGAATCCTTTAATGCAGATGCCGCCTCACTGTAGCCATTACCTTCTAAATAATCAATAATCGAATCTGTTCCGGCGAGTGCCGCCATCATCAGTTTCTCTATATTTAACGACCCACACGGAGCCATCGCACGTTTCATAAACTCCATAGTTTTTCCGGTCTTGGATGCTCGAACAGCAATCTTTATATTCGTCACTGCCACCGTTGATTCTGCATAATCCCGAATCACCGGGTCCTCTGCACTTTTCCCTGCCTCCAGAATTGCTTCCATACATGCGCGGTCAATGATCACATCACAAAGCTGTCCGTCACCGGAATGTAATAAAGCTTCCATGGCTTCTTCTGCTGCCGCTTGCATATTTGCAGGCAACGCTTTATAATCTCTGTCTTTTAAAATCTGAATCAATCTCTCTTTAGTAATTGATGTATCCTCATAAAAAACATGTGCATTTTTCTTGCCCGTATAGACAGCCTTAGCGGCTGCTTTCAGATTATGGAACCAGTTTGGATAAAACAATACAGAAAATACGTTCATATCCACACGCATCCCACGAATGTTTTCCCAAATTTTTTCTCTTTCTTTTATAAGAATTGCTTCCGCATTCAACGGTGTGTCTGTTCCTCCCCATCCCTTTTCCTGTAAAAATCTCAGGCACATCCCTTCATCCTTACAGGCCATCAATTGTTCAATGGTGGATGATGAAAACAGAGAAGCTTCCAACGCACGGATTCGCGCAACCGCATAGGTATATTGTGTTTTCGACATGCTAAACCTCCTTTATGGCGAATCCCTATCTATCCAAATAAGATCTTATAAACGGTATCCTGAAGTTCATCCTTCTTCGCGTCTATTAAAGCACGAAATGTACAATTCTCTTCAATACCGCCATAAACCAGAATAAAACCATCTTCAATCGGCCGTGATTCTTTCATTAAACAAAGACTTCCTCCCGCCTCCGATGCTGCTTCCGAAATTTCAGTCTCAAACCCTGCAGGCATACGTTCAAGATCTGTCTGTGAAAAATAAATTTCACCAGCCTCTGGAAATGCATAAGCTCGAATGAGCTTCTTCATTGTCCCAAAATAATCCTTTACATCCTGATTCTTTAAAACCTGATAGGCCTCATCGATCACTTCACGTATGAGTTCCTGTTTTGCACGAAGAATGGCTGTCCTGCGCTGCTGTTCTACAGATGACTGAATTCGGCTTTCCTGAAGTATTTTCATCGCCTTCTCTTTTTCAGAAGCTTCCAATGTCATGGCTTCACAGGCATTTTTTGCTTCCTCAAGAATCTGTTCTGCTTCTTTACGAGCAACATCCAGAATATCCGCAGCCTGTTTTTCTGCATCCGCAAGAATCTGACCTGTAATTTTCTCTAATCCTGCCACTTTTGCCTCGCTCCTTTCTCACTGTTTTCTCGAAAACATCCTTCAATTAGATATTTACGATTGCAAGGAAGGAAACAAGTAATGCAAGAATCGCATAAGTTTCTACCATCGCCGGGAATAACATCGCCTTAACAAACTGATCCGGTTTCTTAGCAACGATGCCAATGGATGCTGCAGAGGTTTTTCCCTGGTGAATACCAGATACCAGACCTGCAATAGCGATTGGTAAACATGCTGCAAATGTCAACACACCTGAAACAGGATCCGGTGCTGTGCCGCCTAAAATACCAATTCGAGATAACGTTACAAACGCAATTAACAGTCCATAAATCCCCTGTGTACCAGGAAGTAACTGGAGAACAAGAACTTTCGCAAATTTTGAAGGATCTTCTGTAACAACGCCAGCCGCTGCCTGACCCGCAATACCAACACCAATAGCTGAACCACACCCTGCCAGACCTGCCGCAAGTGCTACACCGAGTAATGCCCAAACTGTACCATTTCCAAAGATTTCACCCATATTATTTTTCCTCCTTAATATCTACATATTTTGTATTGGAACGGAATGGATTGAACATGCGTCCACCACCCTCATAAAACTTTCCAAAAAATTCAATATACTGAAGACGACATGTGTGTACATAAGTCCCCAGAAGATTCAATGCCAGATTAAAAATATGACCAACGATAAATACGATAATAAATATAATCATTCCTATAATACCATCGCCAAACATACTTCCCATCTGATTAAATACCGATGCGATAACACCTGTTGCAAGCCCAAGCGCTAAAAGTCTGGAATAGGACAAGGCATCGCTGAGCCAGCTTGTAATATTATAAAGATCATAGGCTCCCAGGGCAATGCGAAGTCCCCACTTATTCTTCTGTCCACGTCCCGACATGAGCAAAATGCCACCGGCACCGACAATCGCCATGGCTTTTGCCAGGACGTTGATAAATTCCGGAAGAACAACCTCCATCTGGAACATGGAAGCGAACAGATCACTTGGAACCAGCATTAAAATCAAACCTGTCAATAATAATGCCCAGAATCCCACATCGCACAGTGCATCCATATACTTTTTATTTTTAATACAAATATAAGCTTTCAAAGCCAAACCTGTGTACATGTGAATAATACCGAAAATGATCGACCAGAGCAGCATCCGCATCGGCTCTTCCAATGGCACAAACCATAATGCCGGAATGGAAACCTCCTGACCAAAAAAGTTTCTGGAAATGATATTCACCGCATCACCGAAATATCCACCAAACATGACACCCCAGAAAATAGTAGAGATACCACACATGAAAAACAGCTTCAATGATTTTCTGAGGTTATCTTCCATACGCGGGAATTTTTTCAACATCACACCACAGGCCACTGCGACAATCAAGCCGTACGCCACATCGGCAAGCATAAGTCCAAACAGAAAAACATAGAAAAATGTCATAATGGCTGTTGGATCCACTTCTCCGGCTGCCGGAAGTCCAAAAGATGTTAAAACACCTTCACCTGCTTCTGCAAAACCATTATTCTTTAATAAAACAGGTGCTTCTTCATCCTCCCCAATTCCTTCGATTTCAACCACCGCGCCATAGGATTCCGTGAGTAAATCTGCAATCTGTCTGGCATCTTTTTCAGGTACATAACCACTTAATACAAAGGCATTCTTTGTTTGAGGAATCTGTCCCAGTACTTCGTATCTTTCAGCCCGCATCCGGTAATAATCCGATATCATCCGAAGGTTCTCACGTTCTTTCGAATATGAACGAATGTCTTGACTTAAAACCTTGATCTGTTCCCTGGACACCTGAATCTCCTGTAAGCATTTCTCTTTATATTCCAAAGGAATCTCACCAACACTGTGTGCCGGTCTCGCAAAACCTGCCTGACGTAAAGCATCTTCTACCATAAACCGATCAGATTTCATACAAATGACAAAAATATAAGTAAAGTCTTTATCCTTTGAAAGAATATCCACATCTATCGTTTCCATTTCAGGCAATGCATTTTTAAAAATTGTCCAAACACTCTCATACGTATGATTGCCAACGAGTGAGCCGATAAATACCGATGTTTTCTCTGTTCCTGAATAGTTCATCGGAACACTCAGACTCATCCACGGAACAAGCGCATCCACCTGATTCTGAAGATTCTGTATATTCGCCTGCTGCTCGGATACCTGCTTATCCAGTCCAATAAGTTTTTCGGATATGGCACTATATCGTTCCTGAGCATCAGAAACCGTATTAAACACATCTTTGTCAATCAATGGTTTCCCAGCAAGAGAATCAAACATGCCTTTTTTCTCCGGTGCGTATCGTTGCAAAACATCCAATGCCTGATCTGCTGTGCGTGCTTTTTTTTCAAAATCCGATTTCATAAAACTGACATCTTGCTTCTGATATCCAATATCTTCATCCAAACGAATGTCTATTTCTATCGCACCCATTGCCTGCAGACGTTCTAAGATCGCTTTTCGATTTTTATTCAATGCACATAGATTGATCCTCTGCATCTGCACAATCGACATAGGCTTATCCCTCCTTTTCCAAAATGAAATCTATATCTAAATCATCTGAGCAATCACTGCTTTAATCGCTTCTTTCTTTTTCATCTCAACAGAGCCTTTTAAATCTGTCGCCTCTTTGTTTGCCATTTGCGATGCATCTTCCAACTGCTGCTGACTGAGCATCTGCATCTGTCTGGACTGCTCCTGATACTCTGTCTTCAATCGGTTTGCTGTCGCCTCTTTCATGACAGCAGCCTCTTTTCTAGCTTCATCTGCCATCTTCAATCCCTTCTGCTCAGCATCCCGGATGATCGCTTCCGCTTTCGCTTCGGCATCTGTCACACTTTTTAAAATATTTTCAAGCATTTCATCGCCACCTTTCGCAATATTATTTGCTTCTCAGATATTAGTAATCATTATTTTTTTCTGATTATATCATGTATATTTCATCAATTCAACCCGCTTTTTTCATATTCACCCACAAAAACTCTAAATTTTACCTCAATACACAAAAAAACCATCTTAAAATTCCAATTATTATTCGAATTATAAGACAGTTTCTTCTTATTTATAATATACAATCAAATGAATTATTATTCTTCGACCTGTATTTTTCAATTATTTATATTAAACTTCAAATTCAATTTTTCTTCCAGATGGTTCATACCGACGAAATTTTACACCCGCCGAATTCAGCATGCGTTTTGATGCCATAACGCTTGGCGTATCTGCATATTTGTCATCCAAATAAATAACCTCTCGAATACCGCTTTGAATAATAGCCTTTGCACATTCATTACATGGAAACAAAGAAACATATAACTTTGCGCCTTCCAAATTTCCACCACGGTAATTAAGTATTGCATTCAACTCACTATGCGTTACATAAATATATTTTGTTTCCAACGGATCGCCTTCACGTGCCCACGGATAATCATCATCGGAACATCCCAAAGGAAATCCATTATATCCCATGGACAAAATCTTATTATCCGTGCTGACAATACAAGACCCCACCTGACTGTTCGGATCCTTTGACCGAAGTCCTGCCAAACGGGCAACCGCCATAAAATATTCGTCCCAACTAATATAATCTTTTCTTTTATCGCTCATCTTGTACCTCCAAAATATTTTTTAAACGTAAATCTGCTGATATCCTGCAGCCTTCAAAAGGCGATTCATGATGGCCTGCCCACGTGTCACATCTCCAAAACTTTCGGAATATATATATTCCACATTCTCTCTATCCATTCGACGAAGAAGATCAAACAGATTATACGCAATGGTATCTTCATCTTTTCGTGTACCAATACTCATAATCACAACCTGAGCATGATCTTTGATCTTTCGTTCATAGGATTCCTGTGTTTCTTCTGTAGCAATAATTCCCACCTTTGAATTTTCACTTGTTTTTTCATTCGTCAATTGACAGATTTTTTCAATGACTTTTTCCGTATCTCCTACGACCAGATGAAGATCCCCTTTTGGAGCATAATGTTTGTATTTCATTCCCGGTGCCTTTGGTTTAAAATGCTTATCTTTATTCGCGTCAAGAATCGCCGGATCCACCATCACTTCGCCAAGAACATCTGCAAGCATCTCTCTCGTAATGTATCCCGGACGAAGAATCATCGGAACATCTCCTGTCAAATCGATAATTGTAGACTCAATGCCAATGCCCACAGGTCCGTCATCCAGAATCATCTCTATTTTTCCATTCAAATCTTCATACACATGTTCCGCTTTTGTCGGACTTGGTCTGCCTGATGTATTTGCACTTGGAGCAGCCAGAGGAATCTGCGAATCCGCAATCAATTTCCGTGCCACCGGATGGGATGGCATACGAATCGCCACCGTATCAAGTCCTCCGGTGGTACCATAGGGCACCTGATCACTCTTTGGCAAAATCATGGTCAACGGTCCCGGCCAAAAAGCATCTGCAAGTTTTAATGCGGTTTCCGGAAGTTCTGAAACCAACCCATGAATCATATCCATCCCTGCAATATGAACAATCAACGGATTATCTGAAGGTCTTCCCTTTGCCGAATATATTTTTGCTGCAGCTTTTTCATCCAGTGCATTGGCCGCTAATCCATAGACTGTTTCTGTCGGAATTCCAACGAGACCTCCCTCGGCAAGAATATGCCCCGCTTCTTTCAGCCATTTTTTTTCATCTGTTTCATCTATTTTATATACAATTGTTCTCATGTTTCATCTCCCGTTTCTATAGTATCTCTTTCTTATGTTTTATTATAATGGGTGTTTGCACATTTTTCCATACTTTTATATGAGCGCGTCGATTTGGTCCTTACTTATTTTCATTCAAATAATGCATGGTTCCAAGATAAATATTCCATGCCAGATCTCTCTGATACTCCAAAGTTCCCAGCTTCGCCTCTTCTTCTATATTTGATAAAAAACCACATTCCACAATAACAATAGGTACGGGCGATTGTTTTAACATATAATAATTCATATTTGATTTTGGCACGCGATTGTTACTCGGATCCACACCCGCAATTAACTGATCCTGAATAGCTGATGCCAGTTTTGCCCCTTCCTCTGACTTTTCATAATAAAACACCTGTGCTCCACTATACTTAGCATCTGTAAAAATATTCTGATGGATGCACAATACAAAGTCCGGACGGGATTCCTCAATAATCTGAATACGTTTCGCCAAATCCTCTTTCTTTTTATTTTTTGCGGTTTCACTATATAATCCCTGATCTGTCTCTCTGGTCATCACAACCTCAATCCCCTGTTGTTCCAGATTTTCCTTCAAAAACAATGCAACCGAAAGATTCACATCCTTTTCCAGAACACCTGACACGCCAATACCTCCCGGATCATTCCCTCCATGTCCGGGATCAATCACCACCTTCACAATCTGTTTATCTGAAGCGTTCGAAAATACCTCAGCAACTTCCGAATATGTACGCCGATAATACACCACTGATAATCCCAGAAGTGCCAGCATCACCAGGATTGCACCTATTTTCTTCATAATACACTCGCCTGATTTTTGTTAATTCACTATATGATATCCCTACTTTAAACATGACAAATGAATTTCCTATCTTCCCAAAAAACAGGAACATGCTATAATAGAATCATAAATTTTATAAGATTCTTATCCCTCATTGAATGGGGCAGACTTGAGAAATGAGACTGGAGGTTTTACACATGAATAAAAAAAACGATATCGTTAAGATTTACGACGATATGTTTAATATGATCGGGACAGAAAAATGGTCCGTTGTCCATGAAGAAGGATTATTGCACCAGGTTGTGCATCTCTGGATTTACAGCGACGAATCGGATGGTCGTTGGATGTATTTTGTTCAGCGTCCTCATGATCTGGATGTCTATCCAGGACTCTATGATCTGCCAGTCAGTGGTCACATTGATCCGGACGAAACATTTTCCGAAACTCTGATTTCTATTACTGAAGAACACCTTGGATTAAAATTAACCAAAGACATGTTAAAACATGTGGGTAATATCCGTCAGAAAATTGATGTTGAACATTATCATGATAATGCCTTTTGTCAAATATATGTAAAGAAGCTCACTCTTCCAATTCCGGACTTTGATATTCACGATGTGGATTTGTTCTTTAAAGTAAAATATGAAAAATTCTGCCAGTGGCTTCAAAATCCAGAAGGCTCTATTTCCCTGTATACACCGACTGGCGAATACATAAAAGATTCTGTTGCTGATGAGTGGTGGTGGCTTCGAAAGAACGAATTTACAACTATTGTTCAACCGTATATTGACAAACAGAAATAAATGCTAAAAAACCATTGTTCCATAACGAATTTATCGTTATGGAACAATGGTTTTTTAGTTTTTACACAGTCGATAGCCCTGACCCCAGACTGTTTCAATATATTCTTCATCCGGGTCAGCCTTTTTTAATTTGCTGCGCAAATTACTAATATGTATTTTCACTGCGTTATCATCACCCATATATGGCTGTCGCCAAACCGATTCATACAAACTTGCCTTTGTATAAATACAGTCACGATGACACATCAGCAAACACAGGATCATATACTCTTTCACTGTCAGATTCAAAGACTGTTGCTTCATCTCGATCTTTTTAATCGAACCATTGACAATGTTCAGTCCTTTGTACTGATATAAACGTACATTATGTGTTCTTCGATATGCTTCTCTTAAGTGATAGTTAATAATTTCTTCTAATCCTTCCCGATCCGAAGTCGCATCGATCCACCCATTGAACAGTTCTTCCATATCCCCATCATTTCGTTCTGTATCCCTTAAAAAATGAACATTCATGAGAGGAACATCTGTAAATCTGCGAATCTGTCGAATGTATTCTTTCACATTCTCATCCAATATTTCGCAAAACCATACAATCATATCATACGGATGCATCTTTACCATATTCAGCAAATCTGCGTCTGCAACTGATGTCACCTGATGGCCAAGCTCACAAAAACGTGCTTCCATGCGTTGTTCCTGTGGTATCGACTGCTCTGCCAATAAAATAGTCGCCATTCCATCGTCCATCCTTTGCATAGAGTTTTTTCAGTATAACATAATTTATCCCAAAAAGAAAGGATATGCAAAACACATCCTTTCATAAATTCCTTAATTCTTTACTTTCGCCTTCAATTCCACGCCATCATAACAAATACGAATCACGTCCCCCGGCATTACCTGATCTGCCAAAATTAAACGCCCTGCCAATGTCTCCACATGTTTCTGAAGAAAACGCTTCAACGGACGTGCTCCATAAACCGGATCATAACCATGTTCAATGATGTAGGCTTTCGCATCTTCATCCAGTTCAATCAAAATCTCTCTGTCCGACAGACGTTTATTCAGATTCTTCATCAAAATATCCACAATACTCTGAATATCCGACTTACTCAATGGTTTAAACATGATGATCTCATCCAGGCGGTTTAAAAATTCCGGACGGAAATGTCCACGGAGCTCATTCATCACCATCTTCTCTGCAGATTCTTCAATATCACCTGCTGCATTAATTCCGTTTAACAAGTACTCAGAACCAATATTCGATGTCATGATCAGGATTGTATTCTTAAAGTCCACGCATCTTCCCTGAGAATCGGTAATACGACCATCATCGAGTACCTGAAGCAGTACATTAAACACATCCGGATGCGCTTTTTCAATCTCATCAAAGAGAACAACCGAATATGGTTTTCTGCGAACTGCTTCGGTCAACTGGCCGCCTTCTTCATATCCCACATATCCCGGAGGAGCTCCAATCAGACGAGAAACAGAAAACTTCTCCATATACTCACTCATATCAATACGGACAATATTCGACTCATCATCAAACAGACTTTCTGCCAGTGCCTTGGCAAGTTCTGTCTTACCTACACCTGTTGGTCCAAGAAACATAAAGGAACCGATCGGCTTGGTTTCATCCTTAATACCTGCTCTGGAACGAATAATAGCCTCTGTCACTTTCTGGATACCTTCCTCCTGTCCAATGACACGTTTATGAAGTTCTTTATCCAAATTCAATGTCTTCTGGCGTTCACTCTCTGTCAGTTTTGCCACCGGGATGCCCGTCCAGCGGGATACGATACGTCCAATCTCATCCTCTGTTACCTGTTCACGAACCAGCGAATCTTTCGCACTGTGAATCTTATGTTCCTGTTCTTCAAGCTGACGTTTTAATTCCGGAAGCTTTCCATACTGTAATTCTGCTGCACGATTCAGATTATAATCTCTTTGCGCCATCTCAATCTCTTTATTCACATTCTCAATCTGCTCTCTTAAGATACGGATCTGATCCACATCTTTTTTGTCTGCTTCCCATTTCGCCTTTTCTATCTGAAAATCTTCACGAAGCTCTGCGATCTCTTTCTGAATTGCCGCAAGGCGTTCCCTGCTCAAATGGTCATCTTCTCGTTTTAATGCTGCTTCTTCGATCTCAAGCTGCATAATCTTACGTGACACCTCATCAAGTTCGGTTGGCATGGAATCCAGTTCTGTCTTAATAAGCGCACAGGCTTCATCCACAAGGTCGATAGCCTTATCCGGGAGAAAACGATCCGAAATGTAGCGATTCGACAAAACTGCAGCTGCAACCAGCGAACCATCCGTAATCTTCACACCATGAAAAACTTCATAGCGATCCTTCAGACCTCTCAAAATGGAGATTGTATCTTCCACCGTTGGTTCATCAACCATCACCGGCTGAAAACGACGTTCCAGAGCTTTATCCTTTTCGATATACTGGCGATATTCATCTAAGGTTGTAGCACCAATACAATGAAGCTCACCTCGTGCCAGCATTGGTTTTAACATGTTGCCTGCATCCATCGCACCATCCGTCTTACCTGCCCCAACGATCAGATGCAATTCATCAACAAACAACAGAATACGACCTTCACTCTTGCGCACTTCTTCAAGAACAGCTTTCAGACGTTCTTCAAATTCGCCGCGGTACTTGGCACCTGCAACAAGGGCTCCCATATCCAACGAAAAAATCTGCTTATCCTTTAATCCATCCGGCACATCACCGCGGACAATACGCTGTGCCAGCCCTTCAATGACCGCCGTCTTGCCTACTCCCGGTTCACCGATCAGTACCGGATTGTTCTTCGTCTTACGTGAAAGAATGCGCACAATGTTACGAATCTCACTGTCACGGCCAATGACCGGATCCAGCTTCTGCTTGCGAGCCTTTTCCACCAGATTCTCCCCGTACTTACTTAAGCTGTCATACGTTCCTTCCGGATTATCACTGGTCACCCGCTGATTCCCACGTACTTCCATTAACGCTTTCAGAAATCTGTCTCTTGTAATCTGAAAATTCTTAAAAAGGGTACGAAGATCCCGATTGGCTGTTTCAAGCAATGCTAAAAATAAATGTTCAACAGACACATATTCATCACCCATCTGTTTCGCTTCCTGCTCCGCCTGAGTAAATGTCCGGTTCAGATCCTGGCTCATATACTGCTGACCACCCTGCACTTTTGTGCGTCCGGACAATACTCTTTCTGCCTGATAAACAAACCCCTGCGTATTCAACGCCATCTTATCTAAAAGTCTAACGATCAGACTATCATCCTTATCTAAAAGTGCATAAAGCAGGTGAATCTGATCAATCTCCTGATTCCCATACGTAATAGCCAGACTCTGACAACTCTGTACTGCTTCCAGAGATTTCTGTGTATATTTATTAAAATCCATAAAATTTACCTCCTATCCGTATACAATTATTATATGTTCTATTCGTAATATAACAGTCGTTTTTGAGTTTGTCAATATTATATTAAAATTGCTTTTTCTGTTATAGTGAGTTATAATTTGGTAAAGATTAGTTATATCACAACCAAAGAAAGGTCACGATGCCCTATGAAACCATCGAATTTAACATTATTAACGGATTTATATGAATTAACCATGATGCAGGGTTTCTTTGAAACAAAGGCGAATGAAACCGTCATTTTTGATGTTTTCTACCGTTCCAATCCGGAAGGTGCAGCTTACTCGATCACTGCAGGCCTGGAACAAGTCATTGACTATATTAATCAACTGCATTTTGAATCCGAAGACATTGCTTATCTTCGCTCATTAAACTTATTCCATGAAGACTTCTTAGATTACTTAAAGAATTTCCGCTTTACAGGGGATATATACGCCATTCCTGAAGGGACTGTTGTTTTCCCTAAGGAACCGCTTTTAAAGATCTGTGCTCCAATCATGGAAGCTCAGATTATTGAAACTGCTATTTTGAATATCATCAATCATCAAAGTCTTATCTGCACCAAAGCCGCACGTGTTGTATACGCTGCAGGCGGCGGCGTTATGGAATTTGGTTTGCGTCGTGCTCAGGGACCGGACGCCGGTATTTACGGTGCCCGCGCGGCAGTCATCGGCGGCTGCATTGCTACATCCAATGTTCTTGCCGGTCAGATGTTTGATATCCCGGTGCGCGGCACACATGCGCACAGTTGGGTTATGAGCTTCAAAACCGAACTGGAAGCTTTTCGCACCTACGCGAATATGTATCCAAACAACTGCATTTTACTTGTTGATACTTATGACACCCTTAAACATGGTGTCCCACATGCCATTCAGGTTTTTGATGAATTAAAAGCAAAAGGTATTCAGCCAAAACTTTACGGCATCCGTCTCGACAGCGGTGACCTTGCCTATTTATCAAAGAAAGCCCGTCAGATGCTTGACGAAGCCGGTCATACTGAAGCGATCATCTCTGCTTCCAGTGACCTGGATGAATATCTCATTGACAGTTTGCACAGCCAGGGTGCCAAGATTACATCCTGGGGTGTTGGAACCAATCTCATCACTTCCAAAAATTGCCCTGCTTTCGGTGGTGTTTATAAACTGGCAGCTGTTACCGATGAAAACGGTAACTACAAACCAAAGATTAAAGTCTCTGAAAACATCGTCAAAGTAACCAATCCTGGTAACAAAACCATTTTCCGTCTTTATGACAAAGAAACCGGTAAGATTCGCGCGGATTTAATTGCATTGACCAATGAAACCTATAATCCGGATGAAACCCTGATGATTTTCGATCCAATCTCTACCTGGAAAAAAACATGGTTAAAAGGCGGCACTTACACTATCCGTGAACTTCTTGTTCCTGTATTTATTCAGGGCAAATGTGTCTATGAATCGCCATCCGTTATGGAAATTCGTGATTATTGTATAAGAGAACTCGATACGCTCTGGGACGAATCCCGTCGTCTCGTAAATCCTCAGGAAGTGTATGTTGATCTTTCCAAACCTCTTTGGGAACTTAAAAATGAACTTCTTGATCAAGTTCATAATTTTAATGACAAATAACAGCAAAAAGCCGAATGCTTCATTTGAAACATTCGGCTTTTATTATTATATTTCTTTAATTACTGTGCCTGAATCATATCTAAAAGAATACCTGTCTTGAAAATATTACCATCCATAGCAACAACAAATTTTCCGTGATTCTTTTCAACAATCTCTTTTGCAATCTTCAAACCACCTGTAAGTTCGGTTTCTTTTGCTGCAATTGCCTTTGCGGCTTCCACTGCATCTGCTTTTACTGCATTCTTAACAATATAAATCAATTTACCATTCTGAGTATACATCTCTGCATACACTCTGGAATCAACTTCTGTATACTGTTCAAGATTATCATAAATCATAGAAATTGCTTTCCACATATCTTCTTTGTTCATCTCAAGTACAATTGGTTTTTCCGGTGCTCGAAGTGTTACGGTCACTCCATTCTCTTTAAGGGCCGTACGATGAAGCTTACGCACATCCTTGTTCAACTGAATGAAGTCAAAGGATGTTGCAGAATCTCTTACAACAGAAGTTGTTCCCAATAAACTTTCGATTTCTTCTTTTGGCAAGAGAACTGTCTGTTCTGCATTATTCACCGTTTGTTCTTCTGACATGATCACTGGTTCATCGCCGATCGCCTGATCTACAGATGCACCAAGATCCATATGCTCCCAATCTCCAGAGACATCCATGTTCTGTGCTGCAGCAATAGCTGCTGCCTGTGCAAGATCACTTTCAAGATCCGAAGCAATCTTTGTATCTCCACTTACACCTTCCACTTCTTCCTGTGCTGCAGCTTCTTCATCTTCTTCATCTTCATTCACATCGTCTTCTTCATATTCGGTATTACCTTTACGGATAATCCAACTAACGAAACAAATACTCTCGAGAACAAAAATAATTGGAACAATGACATAAACCACAGGAATACCCATGAATTCATAAGCATCTAAATTAAATAATGCAAAAACTAACGCACCATTCAACGCTACAAGTACAATAATAAACAGAAGCACTCTTGGAACTACAGGCAATTTACCAATAGAATCAAAGAGACGGTAAATCATCATATTGCTGATAAATGTTCCTGCTTTAATACGACGCACCATGCTAAAATATCCACGAATAATAAAGATATAAGCGAGTACTAATAAACCTGCCGCCGCATAAATACCATAACCATCTTCAGATGTGTACATATAATATGCACCAAACAGAGTGCCGCCACCTAACGCAATAACCAGAATCAATGCAATTTCTGTAAACACTTTATCAAACAAAGACAACTTAATACCTGAATAGCCTTTAACATTACCTGTTGCAACAATACTGAAAATTAACATCAATACGAAAATCACTACTGCGACAATGGCTGCAATCTTTGCAATGTCAAACATAGAGCTTAAGTTTTCAAATGCTTCATATCTTTCATAAAACACATCATTCGTAACCGTCAGCTCATTATCCACAGATGCATAGATTGTGTAGACTTCCGACCAGGACATAAGTTTTTCTTCCCAAGCTGCCTTGTCGAATGCACTGTTGTCCATGCCCATATTCAAAGAAAACGCACCTTCCGAAGAATCCATACGCATAAAATAATAGCTGGATTCAATACGCTCTACAGCATCTTCACCACTTGCAATCACTTCACGATCATCTTCATCATAAACAACAAATGCAAAATTGCTATCGGCCATCATATAATCCCGAATCAAATCCTGATTCGCCTGTTCAAGATTATCTTTTGAAATCTCACCACGAGCTTCAATATCTTCAATGATATCCAGAACCTTTTTAACATTAGCATCATATGCTTCGCCAAAATAACTGCTATGATAATAATTCGGCTGGGATGTCATCGTGCCTCCATTGCTAAAATATGTATATACAACAAATCCCGAAACCACCAAAACAATAGCCGCTGCAAACATTAAAAATCTCGCGATTGCTTTTAATGGTGCGCTCTTTGTTGGATGGAATCGACCATCATCTTCCAGATCCACTTCCTCTTCGAACTCCTCTGTCTCTAAAACCGGATCTTCTGATTCATCCATAGACACTTCATCGACCTCATCCCAGAAGTCTTTTTTCTTGCCAAATAAACCCATGATCTATCCTCCTGTATTTAAACTGTTTTTTCTCACACTATAGCCATCTTATTCTACACTACTTTTTATGGATTTTCAATGTTTTAAAGAAATTTCCTTGTTCAACCAGGTATATAAATCTTCATAGACATCTTTACGATTAATTTCATTTAAGACCTCATGTCGTGCACCATCATACATCAACATGTCCAGTTTTTCGTTGCCAGCTAAAGTGAACATATCATAAATTTTCTGTACACCTTCACCATAATCTCCGACCGGATCCGCATCGCCAGACACAAAGAGAATTGGCATCTGTCTTGGAACTTTTTCAATATTCTTTGTTTTGGAAATAAACTGAATACCTTTAAATAATTCGTAAAAACCATTCACCGTAAATACAAACTGACATCTTGGATCAGAAACATAACGATCAACAATCATTTCATCGCGACTGATCCAATCGGATGGTGTACGTAATGGTTTAATCCCTTTATTATAAGAGCCAAAAGCAATTTTGTTTACCAGTGCACTACGATAATGCCATCCTTTGACACATGCGATCAGACGCGCAATGACCTGACCTGCCACTGCTAATGGAATCGGATGATATCCTGTTCCCATAACAATCGCACCATCTACGCTCTTTCGATATTTCACCAGAAAATATCGCACCAAAAAAGATCCCATACTATGACCGAGAATAAAATACGGTACATTTGGAAAACGTTCTTTGAAATGTTTTTCAACCTTTTTCAAATCATCCACCATGTGTTCAAATCCATGTTCTCCGACAAATCCCCAGTCTTCTTCCGAAGCCACAGAACTTCCATGTCCCAGGTGATCATTCCCTACGACAGCAATACCCTTGCTGCACAAAAAACGTGCAAACTCATCATAACGGTCAATAAACTCTACCATGCCGTGAGCAATCTGAAGTACACCAACCACTTCGATACCTTCCGGAATCCAGCACACACCATGGATTTTTGTGAAACGATCAGAGGATTTAAAATAAAAATTCTGTTTCTTAATCTTCATCACTAACCACCTCACTTAACACTTTTCCTATACTGTCATGAATCAGTACATTGGCCTTTCGGTCATACGGTGTCTCACTCTTATTGATCAAAACAAGCTTATCCCCCGAATAATACTGAATAAATCCCGCTGCCGGATATACATTCAGAGACGTTCCTCCAATGATCAGAACATCTGCTTTTTGAATGGCATTCAGGCTGGAACGAATCGTCATATCATCCAATCCTTCTTCATATAAAACCACATCCGGTTTGATGATCCCACCACATTTTTCACAGCGCGGAATACCGTCTGCTTTTAAAATATAATTGACATCATAAAATTCGCGGCAACGCATACAGAAATTACGGTGTACCGTTCCATGCAGTTCATAAACACGTTTGCTTCCCGCAAGTTGATGCAGACCGTCAATATTCTGTGTAACAACTGCTTTTAATTTACCCATCGCTTCTAACTTAGCCAGAGCCAGATGCGCTGCATTCGGTTTGGCATCCAGATATAACATCGTACTTTTATAAAAATCATAGAAAATATCCGGATGTGCTATAAAAAACGAATGGGAAAGAATCTCCTCCGGAGAACGTTTATAACGTTTAATCGTGTTATAAATTCCTGTTTCACTTCGAAAATCCGGGATACCACTTTCTGTAGATACGCCTGCTCCACCAAAAAACACAATATTATCCGAGTTCTGAATAATTTCCTTTAAAGTCACTTCGTCACACCCTTTCTATTTTGCCCACGAAGCCGAACGGTTCACTGCTTCATGCCATCCGGATATGCCGGCCCAACGCACTTCATCTTTCATATCCGGCTCAAATGTCCGTTCAAGTTTCCAGTTTTCTTTAACATCAATTGTATCTTCCCAATAACCCACAGCAAGTCCCGCCAGATAAGCCGCACCTAAAGCTGTCGTTTCAACACACTCCGGCCGTTCTACTTTTGTATCCAAAACATCTGCCTGGAACTGCATCAGAAAGTTATTTGCACTGGCTCCGCCATCTACTTTGAGGGCTGCAAGTCGGATTCCCGAATCACTTTCCATAGCCTTTAATACATCATAGGTCTGATAAGCTAAAGATTCCAGTGTCGCACGAACAAAATGATTCTTGTTCACACCACGCGTCAGACCTACAACTGTCCCTCTCGCGTACTGATCCCAGTAAGGCGCACCAAGACCGGTAAATGCCGGTACTACATACACACCATTCGAATCTTTTACCGCCAAAGCACAATCTTCGGATTCCCTGGATGATTGAATAAGCTGCATCTCATCACGCAGCCACTGAATGGCTGCACCAGCCATGAAGATACTGCCTTCCAAAGCATAACGCACCTTACCGTCTGCACTTGCAGCAATGGTAGTCAAAAGCCCATTATTCGATCTGACTGCTTCTTCACCAGTATTCATCAGCAAAAAGCACCCTGTACCATAGGTGTTTTTTGCCTCACCCGGTGCAAAACAACACTGCCCAAAAAGAGCTGCCTGCTGATCTCCTGCCGCACCGCTGATTGCAATTCGTCCACCCAAAATGCCTTCATTGGTATATCCATAAACACAACTCGAAGGTTTTACTTCCGGAAGCATGCTTTTTGGTATATTCATTATATTTAAAAGTTCTTCATCCCAACAAAGATCATGAATGTTATACAGCATCGTACGAGATGCGTTCGTATGATCGGTCACATGAACCTCCCCGCCTGTGAGCTTCCAGATTAACCATGTATCAATGGTTCCAAAGAGCAGATCTCCCTTTTCTGCAGCTTCACGTGCTCCTGGTACATTGTCCAGAATCCATTTAATCTTACTTCCTGAAAAATAAGCATCGGCAATCAGTCCTGTCTTCTCTAAAATATTCCGATCATAGCCCTTTGCTTTCAAAGAATCAATATATTCAGATGTTCTTCGGCACTGCCATACAATGGCATTATATACTGGCAATCCTGTATGTTTGTTCCAGACAACGGTTGTTTCACGCTGATTTGTAATACCGATGCCCTGAATCTGCTTTGCAGTGACACCCGCTTTTCCCATAGCAGCAATGGCTACACTCATCTGAGTTGCCCAAATATCCAGTGGATCGTGTTCTACCCAACCCGGTTGTGGGTAAATCTGTTCGAACTCCTGTTGTGCTACACTGATAATTTCTCCCGCTTTATTGAATAAAATACATCGGGAACTCGTTGTTCCCTGATCCAATGCCATCATATATGTTTCCATAAGGAGCCCCCCCTAACAACTTTTCTTTCCAGGTAAAATACCAAATTCTTTTAATCTGTCTGTATCTTTAACCTTCTTATAATACTGCCTCTCCGCAATTCGATTACCCATACATTTACATGCCTGACCAGCCATCACATAATAACTGTCATCCGGACATATTTCGTATGCACTTTCATAACAATTCAACGCCTCAGCAAGACACCCATTGCTGACCATCAAATTTCCTTCCATCACCAGAAGATCATCCGCATCCGGTTCCAGTCGAACAGCCCGGTCAATGGCTCTTAGTCCCTTTTTCACAAAACCCAGCTGGTAATTGGCCATAGCCAGATAATACCATGCATTCACATTTGATGCAGAATATCGGGTTGCCTGCAGCGCCGCTTCTTCCAGTGCTTTAACCGTTCCAATTCCAGGACATCGATCTTCCATAATCTCGCTGGCAAAAAGCTCACACAACCCGAGCAAAGACTCTACCTTATCCTGTGATGTTACACGCTTCACAATACCTGATTTATGCTGTGCCGCATTTTTTGCCCGAGGATCTACGGGAACCTTTGTATATTCAATCGTTTCAAAAGGTCCTTTTTCATGCTGCATCAAATAATGTAATTTCTCAAAGCGTGCATCATCCGCTTCAATCACAAGATAATTTTTATCCTTTCCAAAATTTAAACCAGGGAAAGTTTTCGATTTCAAAAGCAAACGCACATCCTGGACTTTGGCACAAATATTGCCTTCTAAAAATAATGCAGGACGTCGAACATAACGATAGATCATCGCCTTTTCATACCAGCCGATAATCTGATCCTCATAGACAAAGATAACCGGAACCCCTTCCATATGACCGCTTCTTACAGTCCCATCATAGAAATCTTCCAATTCAGCCCCCATCATACCATCATCTTCACGATGACGGCTTAACGCCCAGCACTCACCTGCATAATCAAAAAATTCGTTCATTCGAAGTGTTGCCAGATTATCGATTTTTACTGCAAAAATGGCCATCCGTTACGTCTCCCTTTCCTCTTTTTCATGTTCTTATTATAGAACATTTTAAATACAGATTCAATGAAAAGCCTTTACTTCCCTCGCCTTTTCGGCTACAATATGGTAAGAAAATCTAAAGAAAGGTGGATTTATTATGGCAAATCCAATTGTTACAATTACTATGGAAAACGGCGATGTGATGAAAGCTGAACTTTATCCAGAAATCGCTCCGAATACAGTAAACAACTTCATTTCCCTTGTACAGAAAGGCTACTACGATGGTTTAATCTTCCATCGTGTCATTCGTGGATTTATGATTCAGGGTGGATGTCCAAACGGTACAGGTATGGGCGGCCCAGGCTACTCAATCCGCGGTGAATTCGCACAGAACGGTTTCGCAAACCCATTAAAACATGATGCAGGTGTTTTATCTATGGCTCGTACAATGATGCCAAACTCCGCTGGTTCCCAGTTCTTTATCATGCACCAGTCAGCTCCACACCTTGATGGTGCTTATGCTGCTTTTGGTAAAATTACTGAAGGTATGGACATCGTTGATCAGATTGCTGCAGTTCCAACAAACCGCATGGATGCTCCTGTTATTCCACAGAAAATCGCTTCCATGACTGTTGAACTCTTTGGAGAAACTTATCCTGAACCTGTAAAATGCTAATTGAGTGAATATATAATCATTAGAAATAAAAAAGGAACAGAAAATTCTGTTCCTTTTTTTATGCGGAAGATGGGAGTCGAACCCACACGAGTGTGACCTCACTAGAACCTGAATCTAGCGCGTCTGCCATTCCGCCACTTCCGCGTTCTATCTTACGACTTAAATATATTATCAAAAAAGCCCTGAAGAATCAAGGCTTTTTTTAATTATTTTATCCACTCAAGCTTTCGACACGCTTCTACAACAGCGGCGAAAACAATCGCAACGTGGCCTGAACACATTTTTGCCAGAACGGACGGCTTTTCCATGCATCCAGGCTGACACGCTCACTGACACGCATCGTATTCAGGAAATCTTCTTTCATCTCCATAACCGCAGGCACTTCCGTCATAAGAACACCACATTCATAATGCAGATAAAAACTTCGATAGTCCATGTTAATGGTTCCACACACACTACATTCATCATCGGTAATAATATTTTTCGCATGAATGAATCCTGGCACATATTCATAAATCCGAATACCATTCTCAAGCAATCGGCCATAATTCGAAATATTAACCATATATACATACCATTTATCATATTTTCTCGGCGTGATAATACGAACATCAACACCGCTTCGAGCTGCACGACACAGATCATCAATCATACGGTTATCCAATACAAGATACGGTGTTGTAAAATAGATATAGTCTCTCGCCTTAGTAATCAGATGGGTAATCATCTCTTCAATCGGATTATCCGGATTATTCGCCGGACCATCGGCTACAGGCTGAACATAACCCGGTGCATCCACAGATAAAGTCGGACGATATTTATTATAATCCAACTGTTCTTTTTCTTTTGAGAGTTCCCACATCTCAAGGAATATCTCTGTGAGCCCCCAGACACCTTCACCTTCCAGACGAACAGCGGTATCTTTCCAGTGACCAAAACGTTCAATGAGATTGGCATATTCATCAGCCAGATTAACACCGCCGGTATAACCAATATTCCCATCAATAATCGTAATCTTCTGATGGTTTCGATAGTTGAATGTAAGATAAGAAACATCTTTTATAATCGGTGCAAAAATACTGACACGAATACCCAGTTTAGCAAGATCATGACGAATTTTGTCTCCATCCATTCCCAACACACCAAAATCATCCAGTAAAAGACGAACTTCCACATGTTCTTTTGTCTTTCGCTCTAATATATCGATCAATCGCTGCCAGATCTCACCATCATGAGCAATAAAATATTCCATAAAGATAAACTTCTGCGCTTTTTCCAGGTCAGCAAACAAAGATTCAAAATGCTTTTCACCAAGATCGTAATACGTTACTCCCGTATTCTTATAAAGAGGAAATCCGTCGGAAATGAGGCATCGACTCACTTGAACCTTATTCGGATGCATCTCTCGAAGCTCTTCCAGGGTTTCCGGATTCTGAACTTTAAAATCGCGACCCTTCTGGGAAATCCGACGATACTTCTTATAAAAAGCCCAATTCTTGTGTTTACGTCCCCACATGAAGTAAAGGCAATAACCAAACACCGGCATAGCCATAATTATTACAATCCAAAATGAATTAAATGAAGATGAATCATTGACCAAGACAAAAACAACCGCAATACTAATCATCTCTAAAAGCAAATATGCCCAGGATGCATAATCCTTTAAAATTCCAATCAACAAAAGCATCGTAAGAACCTGCAAAACAATGGACACCAAAACAATACCCGCACGAATCAATATGGAACTTTTATTCTTAATAAACATTTCAATAACCTTTTGCATCCGATTATCACTCCCTTCCCGGAATTCATATTTCTTTTTCAGTCATTTCTGATCTTTCAATCAATTTTAATTTTTCTAAACGGCTCAAACGTTTAATGGCAGCCTCGCGTCGCATAGCTTCTTCTTTCGTTTCAAGCACCTCAAAGTAAATCAGCTCCACCGGAAGACGTGCCCGTGTATACCTGGCTCCACGCCCCTCATTGTGAGCTTTCACCCGTTTTTCCAGATGATTCGTCCAACCGGTATACAATGTACCGTCACTACATCGGACAATATATGTATAATTCATCTAAAATTCACTCTCTTTACTTGCATTATTCATTTTCCTACTAAATGGATATTATACCCATTATATCGAATGCCTGAAACAATTTCAATCGAACATCCAATAAAAAAGGCACTGTCCGCAGACAGTGCCCCTTTATGATCAAGCAGCCGATGAAATAGTACTTTGACAAATGCCAGTCGCCCGGCCAAAAACATGTGATCAAATCGGCTGCATATTTTTCAATATGTATGGCCGATTATCATCGCCTGCCTTATATCTTATGTTCTTTTACCGAAAATGTGCCTTCGATTCCAAATCAGCACACATACACCTCGATCTATCATGATTCTTTTTCCAGATAATCCTGTGGATTGACAGGCGCATCTTCTTTTGTCATTCCAAAGTATAAATGGCTGCCCTCTTCGGCAAAATATTTCGTTGGCTGAGCCACATTTCCAATGACCTGCCCCTTCACAATGGTATCACCTTCTTTTACACCAATGTCCTTCATCTGTCCATAAATGGCTTTGTAACCATTTCCCATATCTACAATGATCATCGAACCATTCACCGCATCTTCTGCCACAGATTCTACCTTTCCACCAAAAGATGCCACCACTTCCTGGTTGACATCCGCTTTGATTAACATCGCCGGATTGCATTTGTACTGATCCAATGTGTCAAAATAAATGGTTGTGTCCATGGAAAATGGTTTTAGAACATCACCTTCTGTTGGCATGACCATCTGAGCCTCTTCTCCAAAGGTTTCTGCCACATCTGCATTTGCCGCCTCGGAATCTTCAGCCATTTTCTCATCTGTTGGATTATTCGTCGGAGCAGATACCTTTTCCGCTGTATTTTGTGCAATATTCTGAGCGACATTATCTTCTGTGTTTTTGTCCTTAATTCCTGAACGATATCCGGCAATCCCGGAAATACTAAGTACAACAACTAAAGCACCCGTTAATACTGTGTAAAACCCATTCTGTTTCCAAAATTTTTTAATTCTTTCTTTCACCTGTTATCACCTCGTAGCTTTAGTTTTGCCAAATGCAACGCATTTATACATTGGTTCCCGGAAAATACCATGAAATTATTTCCTTCCATGTTTTCCCCTCATTTGCCATGGCATTGGCACCGAACAGGCTAAGCCCAACACCATGCCCTTCGCCATAACAGGTAAATTCAATATGACTCTTTTTAACGACATACTCAAAACATGCAGAGGAGAGTCCCAGTCTTTGACGCACTTCCTCACCGGAATACACCTCAGCCCCAATTTGAATCTGTTTGACATAACCCGCACTGTCTTTTTCCACAATCTGCATATGATCTGCACTCCATTGTCCACCGGAGTCCACTTTATTGTCTTTTATATCCACAGAATGACTCCATGCCCTCTGCCACCGATCTTCCGAAAATGAAAATTTCTGAATATATTCGGGAGCACTTTTATCCCACAGACTCTCTACGCCCACAAGATATTCAATATTTCCGCTCCATACCTCTGAATAATAACGGGTTTTCCCATTGGATACAGCATAATATAAAGGAAGAATTGGCTCTCCTTTATATAAAATAATACAATCCTGTGTCTCTCGAATCGCTTTCCGAAGACGTTCATCCTCTACACCTTTAATCCACCGCTCACGGGCAGACATCCACGGCTGGTTCAACCGGGTGCCATCCACATATGTCCTGTTTTCCGCAACACAATAAAGATATGTGCGTAAAATCACAGCCATGGTTTTCAATGTTTCATCGTGTGCATCTGAATCCAGTACCGCACCAAGAACTCCTATGGCATAGGTTTCAAAATCCAGAACCTGATCCATCCCCTTTTGTTCCATATAAACAACAAGACCTTCGGAGGACTGTTCCCAGTCGACCGAAGGTCTGTATTTTTGATAAATATGTGTTCCCATATAGGGAATCAGGATCATGCATCCCATTATAAGCCACCAAGGTCGTATCCTTATAGGAATTCCTCCCCATTCATGGTCTCATTACAGGATATGCACGTTTACAGAAAATGTGTCCGTCCCACGAACATCTTTCACCTGATCTGTAAATTATTTTGTAAGTGCAAGAGTATCTCTGGCAATCATTAATTCTTCGTTTGTAGGAATAACGAATACTTTAACTTTGGAATCAGCTGTTGTGATTTCGATTTCTTCGCCACGTTTGCCGTTAGCTTCTGCATCGATTTCGATTCCAAGGTATCCAAGGTAGTTACATACGCCTGCACGTGTAACACCACTGTTTTCACCAACACCTGCTGTGAATACGATAACATCAACACCGTTCATAGCTGCTGCGTAGGAACCAACGATTTTAGCTACCTGATATTTGAACATTTCAAGAGCATATTCACAACGTTTGTTGCCTGCATCTGCTGCCTGTTCAACGTCACGGAAGTCACTGCTTACGCCGCTGACACCAAGAACACCAGATTTTTTATTAAGAATGTCTGTTACCTGTTTAACATCTAAGCCATGTTTTCCAGCGTAGAATTCAAGAACAGATGGGTCGATATCGCCACAACGTGTTCCCATCATAAGA
>JAFOYH010000066.1 GCA_017391465.1 Lachnospiraceae bacterium
GCCGCCATCGCTCCGGATATGGCAAACGAAATTGTCCCGGCAATTTCTAATATCAGAAAAAACACTTCACCTATCGCCATTATTTTATTCCCTTCTCTTTCGCCCAAAGACTTATTTTTTCATAGTTTGGCACAGGAACATTCAGCGCATGTCCCAAACGGACCATCTCATGAACAAGTCCATCCACTTCCGAATAACCGCCAGACATCACATCCCTCTGCATGGAAGTTGTTGCGGTTTCAGTCAGACCCTTTAACACCTGATCCGATAACATTTCCAGACTCACATCATACTCAAATCCCATAGCGTGCCCTACAGCTTCCACTTCTCTTGCCAATCCTAAAAATGTCTCTCGCATTTCTCCATCTTTCATAAGATCACCGGCAACTGCATGATAATACATACCTGCCGTTCCCATCGGTGATACACAGGCAAACTTCTGAAGTGCATCTTTTTCAATCCGAGTTGTATAATAGGCTTCAACGCCTGCAGCATTTAACTTTTCTTCAACGCGTTTAAGAACCGCTTCCTGTTCTTTTGTAAATATTTGATTCTTTCGAAAACCAAAATACATCTTAAAGATTGGTGCACCTTGACGAATGACTCCTGGTGCCTCTATCATGGAAAAAATATAAACACAACCGTCTGTCACTGTACAAGCCAGTTCCTTCTGCATTTTTCCACCAGTTCCGTATACATTTAAAATTGGAATCACAATCGTATGTTCATCGACAACATTTTTCAAAAAGTCCATCGTTTCCTGTAACGAATAGTATTTCACACATACAAATACGATATCCGGTGTTCCGTCGTATTCTTCCATCGTACACGCTTTTACCGGATGTATATTGAAATCCCCCACACGCACCGAATATATCTGAAGCCCATTGGCTCTCATCATCTCCAAATGTTTGCCTCTGGCAATAAACGTTACATCTTCTCCCTGTCTGGCAAGATAGCCGCCAATACATCCGCCGGTTCCACCAGTTCCAACCACAAGAAACTTCATTCGATCCCTCTTTCCTTATTCCTTAAATCTATGATCCTTTCATTGACTCGCTTTATGTGCTCATAGTATATCATGGGAACGAATCCGGCACAACTCGACACAATCACTTCTTGCGTACATCATAAAGTACAATTTTTCTATCAAAACCCTATAGCAGAATTTGAAAAAGAGGTTTACAATAATCTTACTTGCTTTCTGCATCCTAAAAGATGATAGAATATAACGATAAAATACGTGAGGTTCTGCTTCAAGCACGAATCTCCAAAGCTTACAAAGGCTATTCCTATTTGGAACGTGCCATTTACCTTGTTCTTGAAGATGAAACACGCTTATGCCGTATTTATGAAGAAGTCTATGCACGCGTTGGTCAGCACTTTCACGTGGCACCAACTGCTGTTGAAAAGAATCTTCGAACACTTCGCGACGCTTTCTGGCAAAACAGCGGATATGAATACTTCAAAGATCAGTGCGGAATCACTTTGTACAATCGACCATTTCCTCGTGAACTGATCGAAATTCTCGCAGAACAGGTTCTAAAAAAAATCAAACAAGAACAGCAGTAACAAAAGAAGCGGATACCTCTTGCCATGGGTATCCGCTTTTTGATTTTAAGTTCTAAAAATATTCTTTACCTAAAACTATAATACACTTGTCCTGCATTCATACCATTTCCACGATACTGAGCCAATTCACTTACAGTTACCAACTGATAACCTCTCGCTACTAATTCAGGAATCAAAATTTCAGCTGCAGTAATTGTTGGCGAATGAATATCATGCATCAACACAATGTCTCCATCTTTCACATTATTTAACACAGAATTTACGGTACTCCACGTATCTCTTGTCTTCCAGTCGAGCGTATCAATGGACCACATAATAATCGGCGTAGAAATAGCACTTTTAACTGTATTGTTATAACTTCCACCTGGTGTACGACTTACAGTCGCATAAGTTCCTGTCGCATTATAAATATATGTATTTGTCACTGCCATTTCATTAACAATACCACTATAAGAAAGATTTGTTAAATCCGGATGATTATTGGAATGATTACCAATTTCGCATCCCATATCAATCATTCTTTTCATTGTAGAACCATAACGTGAGGCATTGTAACCAACAACAAAAAAAGTAGCCGCCTGTCCATATTCCTCAAGACAATTTAAAACTCTTGGGGTGTAGCTTGATGGTCCATCATCAAATGTTAATGCTACCATTGGTTTGTTTGGATCAATGACACGGTTACCGTTAATCGACATCAAAATTCCTGTTACCTTATCAAACAAATACTCTTCACCATCTATAGTTTGATGACCATACTGCATCTCACCTTTGTCATTATAATAATAAGTATGGTTATGATGCTCTGTCCATCCTGTCGCCATTGCTCCTGTTTTTTCATCAAAATAACGCCATGCGCCATTTTTATAAATCTCACCCGTATACACATATGGTTCTGCATCTATGTAATAATAAGTTTCTCCATCCACAGTATGCATTCCAAGGCAAAGTTCACCTGTTTTTTTATCAAAAAGCACGACTTTTCCATCAATCACCTGTTTACCGCACAATTTATTATAGAATTTATCAATGTAATATATCTTTCCATCCGATTCATAAAAGCCATATTTCAACACACCTGTCACTGGATCAAAATAATATTCCTTTCCATCGATCAGTTGATTCTTGTATAACATCCAACCTTTTTCATTGTAATAATAAGTATGCCCATGGTGATCTATCCAACCATATGCTTTCGCTCCATCTTCTTCTGAATAATATACCCAGTGGCCATTCTCTACTCTTTCACCGCCGAACATCACACCTGTCACAGGGTCAAAATAATACTGCTTTCCATCAATCGTCTGATATCCATATAGCATCCAGCCATTCTCATCATAATAATAGGTATTACCATGATGTTTTGTCCAACCTGTTGCTTTTTCCCCATTCGTCTCATGATAGTATACCCAATGTCCTTTTTCCACTTTCTCTCCGGTAAACATTACGCCGGTTACAGGATCAAAATAATACTGCTTTCCATCAATCGTCTGATATCC
>JAFOYH010000026.1 GCA_017391465.1 Lachnospiraceae bacterium
GATTGTTTTTCCAACAAGGTTTGCTGGGTCTGCCGGTTTAATAATATTGGCATCAATACTGTTGTGCAATTCCTGAGAAATCGCTGCCCATTCCTGCTGGTTTGTATAATCACCAAAGTTAATGATATCTAAAGTATCACGAGTGGAAGATCCTTTATAGATAGAACCAATCTGAATCTTGATGATTTCGGAGCCTTCATAACCATCTAATTTAACAGTCATAAATCCGGCTTTCTTTTCAGTGTTAACTTCTTCAACGACACCTGTACCTTTAACCGCATAACTGATAGTTCCGGATGTTCCCATCGAATATTTTCCGTACTGATCAACTAAAGAATCAAGGTCTCCATTTGCCTCTTTAAGGAATGTCGGAAGATCTACGGCCTTTTCTTCAATATTTGCAACAGCATTTTCCCATAAAGATGCCGCTGCATCTGCCGCATTGAATTCCTGTTTGCCTGTGTACTTACCTTCTTCACCGATTTTGATGACTTTGACACAACCTGTACACCCAAAAACAAATGTCAGTGCCAAAACCAAAGCAATAATTTTTTTCTTCATATTATCCCCCATCTTCTTGTTTTATTTTAATGGCCCAACGCCACAATTTACAAAATTTAAAACTATTTTTTAAAAGGATTTTTTAAAAATAGGGCCTAAACAGGCCCTATTCTTTTGTATCATTCACTTTTGATTACTGTTCTGTGTAAACGAAAGCTTTTAAGTTAGCTACGTTATCTGCTGTGATTGCAAGACAGTCAACGAGCTGTTTTTCAGCGAGACCTGTTGTACCATTTGTAAGGTAATCATGAGCCTGACGAACTGCCATTTCAGCGATTAAAGCACACTGCTGTAATGCTGTACCTGTCATTTCACCTGCTGCGATGTAAGCTGCTGCTTCGTCGGAACCGTCAACACCGATGATCTTGATGTCTGTTCTGCCTGCTGCTTTACAAGCTTCTACAGCGCCACAAGCCATTGTATCGTTACCACAGATGATACCTGTAATTTCAGGATTAGACTGAAGAATAGCTTCTGTCTTTTCATAACCCTGTGTCTGATCCCAGTTAGCTGTCTGCTGAGCAACCATTTCGAATGTATCGTACTGATCGATTACTTCGTGGAATGCAGAAGAACGAACACCAGCGTTAGTGTCGGATTCTTTACCTAATAATTCAGCATATTTGCCTTCTTCGCCCATAGCTTCAACCCATGCTTCAGCGATAGCTTTTGCACCCTGATAGTTGTTAGCTACGATCTGAGAAATAGCAACACCTTCAGCATTGATTTCGCGGTCGATTAAGAATGTTGGGATACCAGCATCTCTTGCTCTCTGAACTGCTTCAACTGTAGCATCAGCACCTGCGTTGTCACAGATGATAGCTGCTGCTTTATCAGCGATAGCTGCGTCGAATAATTCAGACTGTTTTGTAGCATCGTCATCATGAGATACCATAACTGTTTCATAACCTAATTCTTTAGCTGTAGCGTCAGCTGTAACAGCTTCTGTTTTGAAGAATGGGTTAGAGTGGGATGGTGTGATGATGTAGATAATGTTGGAACCACCACCTGGAAGCGCTGCTTCTTCAGCTGCTTCTGTTTCAGCTGTTGTTTCAGCTGCTTTCGTTTCTGGCGCTTTTGTTTCTTTAGCTCCACCACCACAGCCAACAAGTGCTGTCATAGCCATAGCTGCAACAAGAACTAAGCTTAACATTTTCTTTTTCATATTTTTTCTCCTCCTTGAAAAAAATAGTTATATATCGGCTGATCAAAAAGATAAAATCAGCCTGGTTACAGGGACCCCCCCTGGAAACCTCTACTACTTCGTCAGAATCTTACTTACGGCTTCTTTCCAGCCGTTGTACTTATCTTCTCTGACCTTTGCTTCCATCTTTGGAACAAACTTTTTACGTTCAATTCCTTCAAAAATCGTATTCAAATCATAGATTCCCGCAGAAATGCCCGCTGCATAAGCTACACCAATGCCGGATAACTCTTCGGCAGACGGTACCTGAACCGGAAGCTGCACCATATCACTCTGGAACTGCATCAGATATGTATTCTTTGTTGGACCTCCATCCACACAAAGTTCAGTGATTGGTATGCCGGAATCCTTTTCCATGGCTTTCACAACATCTGTAATCTGATAAACAATACTTTCAAGCCCTGCTTTTACAAGTTCTGCTTTCTTTGTTGTACGACTCATACCATAAATAACCGCTTTGGCATTGCTGTCCCAGTATGGTGCTCCAAGTCCGGAAAAAGCAGGAACCAGATACGTTGTATCTGCCGGATTGGCAGCTTGGGCTAATTCCTGCGTTTCTGTCGGTGAGGAAATAATCTGAAGATCATCCTTCAACCATGTAATAACCGCGCCCGTATAATTTATATTACCTTCAAGAACATAATTGACCTTTCCACCCATGCACCATGCCAGCGATGTCACAACGCTGTCACTGGATACGGGCTGGTCACCAACATTCATCATGATGGATGAACCTGTCCCATAGGTCGTCTTGATCATTCCCTTTTCATGACATCTCTGTCCAAAAAGTGCGCCGTGAGAATCTCCAAGCACACTGCAAATCTTAAGTGGTTCCTCAAAGAATCCTTCAAAATCCGTTTCACCATATTCCCCATCCGAATCGGTGACCTCCGCCAGACAGGATGTTGGAATGCCAAACAGGCCACACACTTCTTCATCCCAGCTTAAGGTGTAAATATTAAACATCTGTGTACGGGATGCATTGGAATAATCCGTACGAAATTCCTTTCCACCCGTCAGCTTATACACCAGCCAACTGTCAATCGTTCCGCAACAAAGACTTCCGGCTTTGGCTTTTTCTTTCGCCCCATCCACGTTCTGAAGAACCCATGCAATCTTTGCTGCTGAAAAATATGGAGATAATTGCAATCCTGTGTGAGCGCGAACCATATCCGCCCACCCCTGTTTCTCAATCTCCTCACAGATGGCTGCCCCTCTGGCACATTGCCATACGATTGCATTATAAACAGGTTCACCGGTTTCTTTATCCCATACAAGGGATGTTTCTCTCTGATTACTGATACCAAGAACCCTGATATCCTCTTTATTTACACCCGATTTCTCTACCAGATTTTTTACAACCTGAATCGTGTTATTATAAATCTCGATTGGATCATGTTCTACCCAGCCGCGATCATCAATAATCTGTTTATGCGGTAAATCGGTTCTGCAGATAAGTGCTCCCACTTCATCAAACAGCAAAGCTTTTGTACCCTGTGTACTCTGATCAATACCAAGCACATATTTTGCCATAATTACAAATTCTCCTTTGCGGTTTTTGCAATGCCTTCCGCATTCAGTCCATAATAATTAAAGACTTCTTTTGAAGTTCCTGTGATTACCGGCGCATCCGGCAATGCAAGATTGATAACTTTCTTTGGACATTCGCTGCAAATAACCTGACACACCATCGAACCAAGGCCGCCAAATGGTGCATGTTCTTCCACTGTGATTACCACTTTCGCATTCTGCGCAGCCTTTACAACAGCTTCGCGGTCTAATGGTTTCACACAATACATATCAAGTACCGTTGCGCTGATTCCATCCGCCTTCAAAAGTTCTGCTGCATCTACTGCAGGTTTAACCATCTCACCACAGGCAATGATGGCTACATCCGTACCTTCGCAGATGACAGTCGCTTTATCCATCTCAAACGGACAATCATTTTCTGTATACACATCTTCCACCGGATTTCTTCCAACACGTACATATGCCGGACTTTCATCTTTTAAAAGTGCCTTAATCAGGTGTGCTGTCTGGAACCTGTCACTTGGAAGATAAACTCTCATATTTGGAATCGCAGACATCGCTGCAATATCCTGAGCAGAGTGATGACTCATGCCCAATGCACCATAACTGATACCCCCACTGATACCGATCAGTGTTACATTTGTGTTGGAGTATGCGCAGTCAACCTTAGCCTGTTCATAACTCCGTGTTGAAAGGAAACACGCTGGAGATGCCGCAAACGGTTTCTTTCCACACTTGGCAAGACCGGCAGAAATACTGACCAGATTCTGTTCTGCAATACCAACTTCAATAAACTGTTCCGGATATGTATCTGCAAATGGTGTTAAAGATGCACTTCCTCTGGAATCACTGCAAAGAACGACAATATCTTTGTCATCTTTCGCCTGTTCCAGCAACACATCACAGATTGCCTGACGATTTGGAATCTTATTCATGAAGTGCAGCCTCCCTTCTTGCTTCAAGGTCTTTCATGATCTGTGCATATTCTTCGGATGTTGGCACTTTATGATGCCAGTTTGCTTTGTTTTCCATCACCGGAGAACCACATCCCTTTGTTGTATTTGCAATAACCACTGTTGGTTTGCCTTTAATTGTTCTTGCTTCTGCAAATGCAGCCGCAAGTGCATCATGATCATTACCAGGAATACTGATGACATGCCATCCGAAGGATGCCCAGCGTTCTTCCTGACTGTCATGCGCCATGACATCTTCTGTGCATCCGGAAATCTGAAGACGATTTCGGTCAACAACTGCACAGAGATTGTCCAATTTATACTGGTTGCCCGCCATAGCAGCTTCCCAAACAGAACCTTCTGCCAATTCGCCATCTCCCATAACGGTATAGACACGATAATCCTGCTTGTTCATCTTACCCGCAATGGCCATACCCACACAAACCGGAAGACCATGACCAAGAGAACCTGAATTCATCTCAATACCTGGAAGTTTGTTGTTTGGATGTCCGATAAATTTGGAGCCGAACTTGGAAAATTCCTTAATCACCTGTTCAATCGGGAAAAAACCTTTTGCCGCAAGAACTGCATATAATGCTTCCACCGCATGTCCTTTACTCATAACAAAACGGTCTCTATTCGGATCATCCATATTCTCCGGACTGATATTCATATCGTTAAAATACAACTGAACAAGAATATCAATAACACTCATATCGCCGCCAATATGACCGCCATTACCTTCAACGATCATATCTACAACATTTTTTCTTAATTCATAAGATAAAGCTTTTAAATTCGCCATAAAATTCCCTCCGATCATTCACCACGCAAGTAAGCTTTTACATCTTCTTCAATTGGATCATAGAGGTCTGGCTTAATACCAATATATTTACAAGCTTCGTATAATACAGGAACAACATCTTTGTGAATGCCGACACAATGATGGATGTATGGTCCTTCAACGACTTTGGCCTCAAGTCTCTTAATATTGTCTACTTCTACCCAAAGATATGTACCCATGCCTTTTGGTCCATCAATACCTTTTGCATTACCAAGCAATAAGGAATATTCGCCATTGTCACCATCAAATCGTGCAAGTGTTACATCGCCATGTTTTGCTTCAGCTGTAATACTTCCAGGATGATCAAATGCCAATGGATATGTAATCTTTGGAGTCTCTTTTGCTACAGATATTGGCCATGGACCACAATGCTGTAATAATTCGCCATTTGCACAGTCCGGATGACGAATTGTCCAGTCTGCAAAGAAGCTTCGTGTATCATCCATGGCTGCTGCTTCAACCATCAGTGCTGTGATTGCACCATGAATATCTGTTTCACAAACAACCGGAATACCTTCTTCGTTCAATAATGAGTTTGCTGCACATGGCATAATACCAATCTCCGTCTGCAGCTGATTCCAACACTGAATACCGATTGCATTACAGCCATATTTTTTGGCAAGTGCTTTCATAGCAACTTTCATCGCTGCCACATTCTCAAGCTCATCATCTTTAATGCAGATTTCCATATTGTTTCTGCAGTAATCAATAACCGCTGCAACTTCTGTGCCCTCTGCCTTTGCTTCATTCATTGCACCAAAAAGTTCCGGCATAGGTACTGGAACGATTTCGATATTAAATCTTTCTAATAACTCACCTTCATTGCACATCGTTGAATAGAATTCATATGGTCTAGGTGCAATCTGAAGGATACGGGTCTGTCTAAATGTCTTGATAACATTACAAACTGCAAGGAAATCGCGAATACCTCTTTCAAATACAGGATCATTCAGTCTGCAGTTTGTCATATATGTAAATGGAACACGAAATCTGCGAAGAACTTTACCTGTTGCAAACAGACCACACTGTGTGTCACGAAGACGTGTACCATCCGGTTCAGGTCTTTCATCTAATGGCCCCCAGAGAAGCACTGGAACATTCAGCGCTTTTGCAACTCTTGCACATGCAAACTCTGTACCAAAGTTGCAATGTGGCAAAAACAAACCGTCGATCTTTTCAGCTTTAAATTTTTCAATAACTTTGTAAATAACTTCGTCATCACCGTAAAGAAGTCCTTCCTCATTCACATCTGTAATATCTACAAAGTCAATACCCAGTTCTGTCAATCTATCCGCCGTTAAACCTCTGTACTTAATCGCATCCGGAGCACTGAAAATACTTCTTCTTGTTGGTGCATAACCCAATTTTATATTAGCCATCGCAAATCCCTCCCTGGACTTATTTTCAATCGTTAATGTACACATTATACTCCATTTTTTACTTAATTTATACATTTAATTAAGTGCTTTTTACTTAATTTTTTACTTAATCTCCTGACAATCACTTGTATTTCTATCTGGTATCATCTATAATTAAACCATATCATTTTGGAATATATGTAAGCAGGAGATGAACTATGTCAATCACAGCAAAAGAACTCGCAAAATTGCTGAATTTATCCGAAGCCGCCGTATCTATGGCTCTTAACGGCAAACCCGGTGTTAGTACGAAGACCCGAAATCTTGTCCTTGAAACTGCCAGCAATCATGGTTATGATTTTATGAAAATTAAATATCAAAAAAAGAACTCCGGAACAATCAATTATATTATTTATCGAAAAGATGGCGCCATTTTAAAAATTCAGCACACACCTTTTTTCAACTCATTAACAGAAAGTATCGAAGAGCATGTCAAAGCACTTGGATATAATCTTTCTACAATTACCATTACAGACGACACAGAAGTCAGTAAACAGTTAAAAGAAGTGATCACTCCAGATTGTGCCGGCATCATTTTGCTGGGAACCGAAATGCACAAAGAGGATTTCTTTCCCTTTGCCTATATCACACAGCCCATTGTTGTCTTAGATACATTTTTTAACTCCGTAAAAATGGACTGCGTTCTTATGAATAACGAAACCGGCGCTTACAATGCTGCTCGATATCTTATTAAAAAACGCCAAAGTCATCCTGGATATTTGCGTTCCGCCTATAGTATGCACAATTTCGAAAGTCGTGCTGAAGGATTTAATAAGGCACTTCGTGATGTCGGTCTCTCCCCTTCCAGTTCCATCGTTCACTATCTTTCACCTTCCATGGAAGGTGCCTATGCAGATATGAAAGAACTTCTCAACAACAAGGTGGAAATAGCCGACTGTTATTTTGCAGATAATGACTTGATCGCTGCTGGTGCCATGAAAGCTTTTAAAGAGGCCGGTTATCATATACCGCAAGATATCGGCATCATCGGTTTCGATAACACAAGTATCTGTACATACATTGAACCTCCACTTACATCTGTCAATGTTCCGATTCATTATATGGGAGAAACAGCAGTCAAGCGTCTGGATGAAGTTATTCATACAAAAAACTATCGCCCTGTCAAGATTGAGGTCAACACAAACCTTATTCTCAGACAGAGTGTATAATACATTAGCAAAGGAGACTATTATGGAAGTAAGAAAATTATTAGACGCACTTCTTATCGCAGAACGTTTAAAAGATACAACTCGTCACTGTTACACCGCAAAAGGCCGTCATGAAAGTGTTGCAGAACACACATGGATGATGTCTCTTATTGCTTTCTGGATTACTGATGAATTCCCGGAAGCAGATATGAACAAGGTGCTCCGGATGTGTATTATACATGATCTCGGTGAGGCTTTCACCGGTGATATTCCTACATTTGACAAAACCCAGGCTAATGAACAGACCGAAGAAGTGCTGTTATATGATTGGGTAAGATCACTTCCTGAACAACAATCGAAAGAGATGCTCGCACTCTATGAAGAGATGTCTGAAAGAAAAACTCTGGAATCGAAGATCTATAAAGCCATCGACAGCCTCGAAGCGGTTATTCAGCATAACATCTCTGATTTGTCCACATGGACACCGCACGAACACGAATTTAATCTTACATATGCCAATGACCGCGTAACCTTTTCCGATTACTTCAAAAGCCTTCGCGAAGAAATTCGTAAGGATACCCTGAAAAAATTAGCATCAGAACAAAAATAAAAAGAGGGTCTTTCACAAAGACTCTCTTTTTTACTCTTATTTCTATCGTTTTTCGCCTTTCGCAAAAGATGTCAAAATCTCAATGGACTTTTCATACTTATCCAAAGATACATATTCATTGGCTTTATGACACATGGCTGCTTCACCTGCTCCAAACAATAACACTTTCAGATTCGGATTTGCCAACAAAAACATCGAACCATCTGTAAAATAATTAATTCCTGTATGTTCCGGTGTTACGCCATGTTTTTCTATGCAGCTTTGTAAGTTTTTTGTGAACGGATCATCTGATGATGTCCCCACCGCATCACGGTAATTCTTAACATCCCATTCTACCCGAAGAAGACCTTCTGTCTGATTTGAATATTTCTCTGCAAGATCTGCAAGATATACCAGCACATCTTCTTTTGACTGACCTGGCACAAGACGTATATCCATCATTATACTGCAGTATTCGGGAGTTATATTCGGTGCATGACCACCGGAAATCTGAGTCATATGAGCCGTCGAATATCCTAAAACATCATGTTTTGCCGCCGTAATATGTTTTTTCATTTGCTCAGCAATTATCACACCATATTCGATTGCAGAAACCCCTTGTTCCGGATAAGCTCCATGACTTGTTTTTCCAAAAATTTTGATTTCAAGCCACATACAGCCTTTCTGTGCAATACCAATATTTAATCCTGTCGGTTCACCGATCAACACTTCATCCACATTTGGAAAAAATCCGGCATTTAAAAGTTCTCTGGCACCAAGACCATTCTTTTCTTCATCACAGGTGCCGATCAAGGTTATATCAAATGCCGGTTTCTTTCCTGATTTCACAATACATGCCAATGTATATGCCATTGCTGCAATACCGCTCTTCATATCACTGGTTCCTCTGGCATACACCTTTCCATCGATTTCAACAGGTACAGATGGATCTGTCTTCCACTCTTTCAAATCTCCATAAGGAACCGTGTCGATATGACCATTCCATACCATATGCCGTTCATGGGATATCCCAGGAACAAAAGCAATCAGATTGGCATGTGTTTCATCAATACGCTGTACACGGGCATCAATCCCCGCCTCCTGAAGATAATCTCTTAAGTATTCGGCAACTTTACCTTCATCATCGCAATGATTCACACTTCTAATGGACAATACATCAAACAATAATTTCTTTGCGCTCATCATTATATTCCTCCAAATAACAAATCTTCTCTATATTCTGAAAAAATATAGAGAAGATCATTACATCATTTATTTTGTTAAATATGCAAAAATATTGGCAAATAGCTTGTTATAGTATTCCCAGTTACAGAATTCCGGTGGAGCCCAGTGTGGTGCGCAGTCTGTCGTAAATACACCAGATTTGCCTTTACCATAATTGCCAAAGGCAATAAATGGATCACCACAGATTGTTGCAACAACTTCTGCTTCTTCTTTAACAACTGTCTTATTGTAACCAAGAACATTTGGCCATTCCACTGGAAGACCAGACATAATTTCATGCTCTGTATTCGTAATTACCGGTACAACGCCTTCGCAATGTTCCATACGGTCATCGACTGTAAGTACTTCAACCGGTAAAACTTCCTGAACCGCTGTATCATGCCATTTTCCTTTGCCGTCGATTCCGGCAAATGTCATATATCCGCCAACCATGAGAAGGGAACCGCCTTCCAGAACATAATCACGAATAAGATTACATCTGTTTGGTTTTTTAATACTCTTTGTAAATGTTTCTGTTGGAAGTAATAATGTATTTGCACCAATATCCGAAAGAATAATACATGCATATTCTTTTAATACTTCCAATTCAAATGGAAAACCGTCCATTGCTTCATGATTTGGAATGAATTCAAATTCATAGCCCGCTTCTTTAATGGCCTTTTCTATCCATTCTTTTCCAGTTTCATATACAGATGTATAAAATGTATCAAAACCTTTTACATGAGTTGTAAAACTCATCCAGGATTCTCCAACTAATAAAATCTTTTTACTCATTATCTGCTCCTCCTGTTCTTAAATAGCTACTGTCCCCAACACAGAATAAGCTGTGCATACACAAGAATTGCTTTATAATATTCTTCAACTGCAACATACTCATTCACTGAATGACACTGTTCTTCATTCCCCGGACCATACTGAATCACCTGTGCACCGGTAATCTTTTTCCATGTTCTGCAATCATCTCCCGCAGGTGTGCCGACAACTTTTACCGTTTGGCCATTCACTGCCTGATATGCTTTTTCCAACGCCTTTACCAGTGGAGCTTCCACATCTTCTTCACAGGCACCGCCACTTTGATACATGGTAATTTTCGGCATATGATCACGCATCCACGCATCAGATCTTGCAATATCGTTCACGACACCTGTAAAAGTATCATATACCATCTCGTAGCTCATAAGTCCCGGCAAATAATGCACACAGGTTTCAAAATAACAGTTTCCCGGAACCGTTGAACCTGCCGTACCGCCATGAATGGTTCCCACATTCAGGCTTGGAGGCGGAAGCAACGGATGTTTATAATTTAAGAGCCACCCATGTTCCAGTTCTTCCAACCCACGAATAATCTTAATAGCTTTATCAATGGCAGATACACCCAGACGTTTCTCACCGGCATGATTGGCTTTTCCTTCAATTTCAACCCTGAAAAACACAAAACCTACATGTGCCGTTACGATTTCTGAACTCGTTGGTTCACAGACCACAATACCATCTGCCGTCTGACCATTCATAGCCGCCTGCATAGAACCGTTGCCGCCGCCTTCTTCGTCCACGACGGATGTGAATCGAACATCACATGGTAATTCCATTCCCGCATCCTTCAACAGTTTTACGGCCATAATCCCGGCCATCAATCCGGCCTTCATATCCGCAGAGCCAAGACCATACAGCCTTCCCTCTCGAACAACAGGTTCATGGGGAGGGCTCATCCATTCACTTTCATCACCAGGAGGCATTGTATCGATATGTCCATTAAACATTAAGGATCTCTTACGGTCCTTCCCGCAAAATTCTGCATAGACATTATAACGATCCTCCTGGTTATGCCCAGGATTTCCTTCACCATATATCTCCATACATTTCTGTATGATTGTTTCCTGCATCGGATCTTTAATGAGTTTGTCCACACCCATATCTTCAAACAATTTTTCAAGATATTCCTGTCCGGCCTTTTCTCGACCGCCTGCAATCCCATGGCCCAAAACCTGGGTATCACAGGAGATCAGATTCTTTAAGTGCTGAAGATATTCTTCTTTGTGTTCTTCAAATGTACGTTTTAATGCATCATTCACACAATCAACTCCTCATCACATTCAAACACTTACTGTGAGCTCAAAGAACTCTTTCTCTTCTTTTCTGCAGCCATCTTTGTAGCCATGGAAATTGCAAGAACTACAATAGTTACAACATATGGCATAAGAAGTACTAACTGACTAGGTACACCATTGGCCTGTAATCTGGCACCAATGGAATCAGAAAAACCGAATACAAAACAGCCAAGTGCTGTAAACACAGGATGTGCACCGCCAAAATACATCGCGGCAACACCCATGAAGCCTCGGGAACTTGTCATGTTTTCAACGAACATTGTTGAATATCCAAGGGAAAGATGTGCGCCTGCAAGACCGCCAACCAAACCGGAAATAGCGATTGCCTGATATTTCATCATTTCAACATTAATACCAGCTGTCTGAGCTGCCATAGGCATACGTCCTACTGCTCTGAGTCGAAGACCCCATACAGTTTTGTAGAACACA
>JAFOYH010000041.1 GCA_017391465.1 Lachnospiraceae bacterium
AACTGTGGAGCTCTACGAGCTGCTTTGAGACCGTATTTTTTACGTTCTTTCATACGTGGATCACGTGTTAAGAAGCCAGCTTTCTTAAGAACTGGTCTGTAGTCTTCATCAGCTTTAAGAAGTGCTCTGGAGATACCGTGACGGATAGCACCAGCCTGACCTGTGAAACCACCACCGTGAACGCTAACGATAACGTCAAATTTATCAACTGTATTTGTAGCAACTAATGGCTGTCTAACGATAACTTTTAAAGTTTCAAGACCTAAATAGTTGTCGATGTCTCTTTTATTGATTGTGATATTGCCTGTACCAGGTACAAGATATACTCTTGCGATACTTTTCTTTCTTCTACCTGTTCCGTAGTATTTTACTGTAGACATAGTATTATTCTCCTTCCGATATTATTAGAATTCCAATACTTCTGGTTTCTGAGCTGCATGAGCGTGTTCAGCACCAGCATAAACATGGAGTTTTTTGATCATCTGTCTTCCAAGTGGTCCCTTTGGAAGCATACCTTTAACTGCTAATTTAATAACATCTTCAGGTTTTTTAGCCATCATTTCTTTTAATGTAGCTTCTTTCATACCACCTACATAATCAGAATGTCTGTAGTACATTTTCTGGTCCATTTTTTTACCAGTTACTTTGATTTTATCAGCATTAATAACGATTACATAATCGCCTGTATCCATGCTTGGTGTATATGTTGGTTTATTTTTTCCTCTTAAAACGCTTGCGATCTGAGAAGATAAACGGCCTAATGTCTTGTCTGTAGCATCAACGACATACCATTTTCTTTCAATTGTTGCAGGGCTAGCCATGTAACTCTTCATGGTGAGATCCTCCTTATTGTACTAAAATCAATATATTTCCTTATAAATGTTACTTACCGGGGCTTTGGCTTTTCACATTTTTAGACATTTCGTCACAATTAAATATTATATGGCAAAGCAAAAACTCTGTCAAGTATTTTTATTCCAAATATTGAACATTAATAATCCAAATATTCAATATTTACAAGGGTTAATCCCTGTGGCGGAGCCGTGGAACCAACCACATATCTTTCTTCTGTCTCAAGACTCCGACGTATGTCTTCAACGTTTTTCTTATGAAAACCAACTTTTAATAAACCGCCAACAATGATGCGCACCATATTATACAAAAATCCATCCCCTGTAATTCGAAGATAGATCATGTCTCCCTCTTTTCGGAGTGAAATATCTGTAATCGTACGCACCGTATCTTTAACTTTGGTTTTTGTCGAGGAGAAATTATGGAAATTATGGGTTCCCAAAATTTCTTTTGCTGCCTCCTGCATAATTTCCACATCCAATGGCTGTGGAACAAAATAGCTATATAAGCGCTGTGTAGGCACAGGTACTCGACTGTTTAAAATGCGATATTCATAAGTTTTCACTGTGTTTTGATATCTCGGGTGAAAATCCATTGGAACCTCTTCAGCTGCCTGAATATTAATATCCCTTGGGAGTCTTTGATTCAACGCTGGAACAAACCGTTCGGCTGGCCAAGGTTTCGATGTGTCAAACACAGCCACCTGACCAAGCGCATGAACCCCCGAGTCGGTGCGGCTAGCACCGGTGAGAAGAATCTTTTCTCCCGTCAATTCCTCTATATTCTGCTGAAGCACAGACTGAATGGATACACCATTGGGCTGAACCTGCCAGCCGCAATAATTTGTCCCATCATAGGCTACAACCAGTTTTATACGTCTTAACTGCTGTTCCATAGTCCACCTCTTACAACATCACTTTAATGGCAACCCAGATACCGATATAAACAAGCAATATCAGATAAGCCATATAATCCCGTTTTGAATATACAAGGGGTTTCATTTTAGTACGACCAGTGCCCCCCTGATAACAGCGAGCTTCCATCGCCATGGCAAGATCATTGGCTCTGCGTACTGCAGAAATAAATAAAGGCACTAAAATCGGAACCAGACTTGCTATACGTTTCATAAAATTTCCGTCTTCAAAATCTGCACAACGCGCTTTTTGAGCTTTCATGATTTTATCTGTTTCATCTGTTAAAATCGGAATAAATCTCAGAGCAATAGACATCGTCATGGCCAATTCATGAACTGGAAAATGAATCTTATTTAATGGATGCATGGCTTTTTCAAGCCCATCCGTCAGATTATTTGGCGTTGTTGTCAATGTCATGATCGTTGAACCTATGATCAGGTATACCAGACGAATAGCCATCTGACACGCCATAACAAGCCCTTCCTCTGTCACTCTTAAAAATCCCAATTGGAAAAGTATCGTTCCAGGTGTTAAAAAAATGTTAAGCCCAACTGTAAATAACAACAAAACAAAAATGGCTCTTAAACCTTTTAACATATATTTTAATGGCACTGTCGATAATTTGATGACACTCCCCAGCGCTATGGTTGCCAATAATAATCCATAAATATCCTTGATAAAAAAGACACTTACAATAAAAATAATGGTTCCAAGTAATTTAATTCTTGGATCAAGACGGTGTATAACAGAATCTGCAGGATAATATTGTCCAATTGTAATATCTCTAATCATCGTTCTGCCTCCAAATATTGCAAAATGTCTTTTTTTGCTTCTTCCACAGTCGTTGCCTGCGATGAAAAATCTGTAAATACTTTTTGGAGTTCATGCACAACATAACTTACCTGTGGTGCTGCAAGGCCAATACGTTCAAGTTCCTCCGCATGTTCAAAAACCGTTTTAGGTGTACCGTCCATAAAGACTTGACCTTTATTCATAACAATGATTCGATCGACATATTTTGCCACATCTTCCATACTATGTGAGACAAGAATGACCGTGATTCCTGTTACTTTGTGAAGTTCTGCAATCTGGTCCAAAATGTCATTCCGGCCTTTTGGATCCAATCCGGCTGTCGGCTCATCCAGAATAATGATCTCCGGTTTCATCGCCAATATTCCGGCTATTGCCACACGTCGTTTCTGACCACCGGATAAATCAAATGGTGATTTATCATAATCTTTTTCTGACATTCCAACCATTGCAAGCGCTTCTTTCGCACATGCTTCTGCCACATCCTCAGATAATCCTAAATTCTTCGGTCCAAAACATACATCTTTTAAAACTGTTATCTCAAACAACTGATGCTCCGGATATTGAAACACAAGGCCTACGCGGCTGCGAAGCCCTCTCATTTTGAATCTCGGGTCATAGATATCCTGATCATTAAAATAGATCTTCCCTTCAGTTGCCTTTAAAATACCGTTTAAATGCTGAATTAAAGTAGATTTGCCAGATCCGGTATGTCCAATTAACCCTATAAATTCACCATCTTTTATGTCCAGATTTATGTCTTTAAGGGCATGTTTGCGGAAAGCAGTATCCGGACTATATATATAATTCAAATGTTCCAAACGCATTCCCATGCTCATCACCTGCCCTTTAATTCTGTTATTGCTTCAACAAATTCTTCAATCGTTAATATGCCTTTCGGAAGTTCAAGCCCTGACTTTCTAAGTTCATAGGCCAATTCCGTTACCTGCGGCACATCCAATTGAAGTTGTTTCAATTTTTTTACCTGTGAAAAAATCTCTCTTGGAGTTCCTTCCATGACAATTGTTCCGCCGTCCATAACATAAACCTTATCTGCGTGAACAACCTCGTCCATATAATGAGTTATTAAAATTACAGTTATATTTTTTTCACGATTCAGTTCTCTTGCTGTCTGAATAACTTCTTTTCGCCCATTTGGATCAAGCATGGCTGTTGGTTCATCAAGAACAATACATTCCGGTTCCATAGCCATAACACCGGCAATGGCAACACGCTGTTTTTGCCCTCCAGACAACTTATTTGGTGAGTGATGACGATATTCAAGCATACCTACAGCACTCAGACTGCGCTCCACACGCTGCCAGATCTCTTCTGTAGGAACACCAATATTTTCCGGCCCAAATCCAACATCTTCTTCAACAAGACTGGCAATGATCTGATTATCCGGATTCTGAAAAACCATGCCTGCACTCTGACGGATCTTCCATACATTTTCTGGGTCTTTTGTATCCATATCTTTAACCCACAATGTACCTCCCGTAGGGACAAGAAGCGCATTTATTTGTTTTGCCAGCGTTGATTTACCAGAACCATTGTGACCAAGGATTGCAATAAACTGTCCGGCTTCCACATCCAGATCCACACCGGATACTGCATGAATAACCTCTTCAATTCCATTATCTTCATCTCTTGTCACATAGTCATAAAACAATTTTGCAGCTTTAATAATCCCCATATGCGTATTCTCCTTACACTTTTTTGTGCACATTTGAAAAAACACAGGTGTGATTCACCTGTGTTTTTCAATTTCTATTTAACTTACGCCTTATTAGATTAATTCAATAAGAACTTCCATTGCAGCATCGCCTTTACGCTGACCGATTTTAACGATACGTGTGTAACCACCGTTACGATCTGCATATTTTGGAGCAATTTCTGTAAATAACTTATCAACTAAGTCAACTTTCTTTGTGTTCGCTTTTTTACCAGCTGCTTCTGTTGGGATTTCTGTAACAGGGTAAAGAACTTTTAACATCTGTCTTCTAGCATGTAAACGAGAAGCGTTGTCTTTTTTGATTGTTTTTTCAACTGTATCAAATACAACTGCACCGTTTTCCTTTACTCTCTTACCATCTTTATCTTTACGTGCTACTTTAGCCTGAACTGTTACTGTTTCAAAGTTATCTTTTTCTTTAACAGCAAGAGCGATCAAGCCTTCAGCAATTCTGCGGATTTCTTTAGCTTTAGCTTCAGTTGTACGAATTTTGCCATTGTTAAGCAAAGCTGTAACCTGGCTTCTAAGTAAAGCTTTTCTCTGATTGGAAGTTCTTCCAAGTTTTCTATAGCCTGCC
>JAFOYH010000099.1 GCA_017391465.1 Lachnospiraceae bacterium
ATGCAGATTCCTAATATTATCGATCCATCTGTTCCAATCGGTAAGAATGATGAAGAAAACGTTGAAGTTCAGAGATATGGTGAACCAGTAGTTCCGGATTTTGAAGTTCCATACCATGCACAGATCATGGAAAGCTTTAACGGCTTAGACCTTGACAGTGCACGTCGTGTAGCTGGTAACGGTTTCTATTATTTAATGGGCGATATCGCAAGACTTCATTCTGCAGTTATCTCTTATGCAAGAGATTTCATGATTGATCGTGGTTTCACATATTGTGTACCACCTTTTATGATTCGCAGTGATGTTGTTACAGGTGTTATGAGCTTCGAAGAAATGGACGCTATGATGTACAAGATTGAAGGTGAAGACCTTTACCTCATTGGTACAAGCGAACATTCCATGATTGGTAAATTCATCGATCAGATCATTCCGGAAGAACAGCTTCCATTGACACTTACAAGCTATTCTCCATGTTTCCGTAAGGAAAAAGGTGCTCATGGCATCGAAGAACGTGGTGTATATCGTATCCACCAGTTCGAAAAACAGGAGATGATCGTTGTTTGCAAGCCGGAAGAATCTCCAAAATGGTTTGACATTTTATGGCAGAACACAGTCGATTTATTCCGTTCCATGGATATTCCTGTTCGTACACTTGAATGTTGTTCCGGTGACCTTGCAGATCTTAAAGTAAAATCTGTAGACGTTGAAGCATGGTCTCCAAGACAGCAGAAATATTTTGAAGTTGGCAGCTGCTCCAATCTTGGTGAAGCTCAGGCTCGAAGACTTCGTATCCGTGTTAACGGTGAAAAGAACCAGAAATATCTTGCACACACATTGAATAATACCGTTGTTGCACCGCCACGTATGTTGATTGCTTTCCTTGAAAACAATCTCCAGGCAGATGGTTCTGTAAGAATTCCGGAAGCACTTCGTCCATATATGGGCGGAAAAGAAGTTCTTGTTCCTTGCAAGAAATAATACCTAAGATAAATATTGTGTAAAATATACGAGACAGCCTATCTCTAAAGGGATTTAGAGATAGGCTGTTTTTTCATATTTTAATCATAGAAAAATTCTTTTTTAATCTAGACGAGTGTTATAGTGAAACATGGAATTTAAGATATATAGAGATTTTTGTCGAATTTTGTCGAAATTGCTTGACAGATTGTGATTGCCATGATTTAAGGAACTTTATATAATTTGGTTTACAGGTTGTGTGATACAACCGATGGCATTCCGGTGGCCATAGGATATGTGTATACGCTTTGATCAAAGCAGATTTCTATATTTTTTATTAAGGAGGAGTCTGTATGCAAAAAACACTTAAAAGTTGTTTTCCGACGCTTCGTACACGTCAGGAGATTTGGGAAGAGATTGAGAAAGTTCCATGGATGATGCGTCAGTTCATGTCATGGAAAGTGGAAGACAGAGAAGAATTTCTGGATATCTGTACAGGTGTGAAAGGTGTTAAAGTACTTTACGATTCTTTTTTTAAGGAGGTCATGAATCCGGAATATGATCCGGAACGACTGAATAATCTGCTTTCGTTGATTCTTGAACAGAAAGTGAAGCTAAAAGAAGTCTTACCTGTGGACTCGACACGTCTTTCGGATGAAAGTTCATTGCTTTCTATGGATATATTAGTCGAGTTGGAAGATGGTACACTGGCTAATCTTGAAGTCCAGAAGATTGGCTACCGTTTTCCGGGACAGAGAAGTGCGTGTTATTCAGCAGATCTTCTGTTGAGACAGTATAAGCGTATTCGAAATGAGAAGAAACGTTTAAACCAACGTTTCAGTTATAAAGATATTAAAGATGTTTATGTGATCGTATTATTTGAGAACAGCCCAAAAGAGTTTAAGGCCTTTTCACAGGACTATAAACATCGGGTTCAATACGATTCAGATACAGGTGTAGATATTCATATGCCACAAAAATTTATTTATATTTGTCTTGATGTTTTTCGTGAAAAACAGGATAATGAAGATGTAACCATACATAACAAATTTGAGGCATGGCTGACGTTTTTATGCAGGGATGAGCCGGAGAGAATCATTGAACTGATTGAACAGTATCCGGAATTTAAACCATTGTATGGGGACATTTATGAGTTGTGCCAGAATATCGAAAAGGTGATGGGAATGTTTTCAAAAGAATTACTTGAAATGGATCGTAACACGGTAAAACTGATGATTGATGAGATGCAGGACGAAGCAAATGAGCTTTTGAAAGAACGCAATCAGATGATTCAGGAACGCGACAGAGCAGCCGAGGAACGTGACAGAGCAGCCGAGGAACGCGACAGAACAGCCGAGGAACGCGACAGGGCAGTCGAGGAACGTGACAGAGCAAATGAGGATCTGGCTAGAGCAAATGAAGAGATACTTCGACTTAAAAAACTATTAGAACAAAGATAAGGACCGTTTTATACATAAGAAAAGAACTGAAATGATTCAGATGATATATACATAAGATAAAATATATCCGTCAGGTAACATCTAGATACCTGACGGATTTTTTAATATAAAATTATATTATCGTACATCCAAAACAAGTTCTAAACTTTGGGTTCAAATTTCTCAAAAATAAACAGATCAAAGTCGTCCTTGCAGGCATCCAGTTCTTTTTGGGATTTGATGGTCCAACTGACACTTAAACTTCGAAAGATATATCTGCAGGCCAGGCGTGAAATATTATTCTTATATCGATGATCATAAGCGATAAAGTCCGGCTTACTTAAAAAATTCGTAACCAGAAAATGAACCAGGGTTTCCGCAGGATTGGTATCGTCTTTACTTTTGATAAAATTGGAAGAAAGTTGTCCGCGGACAACCTCCGGATGATGATCTTTATACCATTTCACAGCCAGTGGATGAAAAGATTCAATACAATAAACACCCTTATAATTTTTAATTACAGTATCTGCGTATCGGCATACAGTCGTTGGATTTTCAGGAAATTTAAGTTCAATGATCAAAGGCACTTGTCCGTTGACAAGAGCAAGAACATCTGTCAGTTTTGGAATGTGTTCGTTCGTGTTGAAAAGACGAAATTCCATAAGTTCAGTATACGTATAATCTTTGGCACTACCTTTGACACCACAGACTCTTTTCAGTGTGTCATCATGGAAAACAATAGGAATACGGTCTTTTGTTAACTGGACATCCAGTTCAATACCATAACCGGCTTCGATGGCCTTTTTAAAGGCGGGTATGGAATTTTCCGGTGCTTCACTGCTGTTATCATGGAGTCCACGATGTGCATAGTAGTGTCCCATCAATGGTGTATAATCGGGACGATTCCACATACGTGGCATGATTGCAGATAAATATAAAATGGGTATATAGATTAATGGTCTAAATTTCATGAAAAACTTCCTTTGTTTAGATTCTATTTTGGGTTTAGTATTTGATTCAAAACTATATTTTAATCATAAATTCATAGTACACTCATTAAAAGAAAAGTACAATATAAACAAAATTTTAAAACGTTTCCAATAATTGCTCGAAGAGTGTCTGTTTCCGATGAATTTTTTGAAATTATCTGTGTATAAAAATAAAAAAGAAATTTGACTGTGTCAAAAAAAATACAGATACATTGTGCAAAACTTACAAAAAATAAAAAGATTTAAAAAAAATATTGTTCAATTAATAAAATAAGAGTATGATAAGAACATCGATAGGTCTGTTAGTTGTTTTGAAAACTTTTTTGGAAACGTTTCCAAAATATGTAAAATCCTACAAGACCAAAAATTCTTTTATTTCTTAAAGGGAGGAACAAATTATGAAGAAAGTATTAGCAACTCTTCTTGCAGGCGTTCTTGCAGCATCTATGCTTGTAGGCTGCGGTGGCGGCAAAACAGAAGAAACAAAAGCAGCTTCCAATGAAGCAGCATCCAGCGAAGGCGGTTCTGTTTATTTCTTGAACTTCAAACCAGAACAGGATGAAGCTTGGCAGAATCTTGCAAAAGTTTACACAGAAGAAACAGGCGTTGAAGTCACAGTTGTTACAGCAGCATCTGGTAACTATGAAACAACATTAATGGCAGAAATGGGTAAAGAAGATGCTCCAACATTATTCCAGGTTAACGGACCAGTAGGTCTTGCAAACTGGAAAGATTACTGCTTAGATCTCGCTGATTCCGATATTTATGGCGAAATCATCAGTGATGAATATGTATTAAAAGATGGTGACGCAGTTTTAGGTATTGCTTACCTTATCGAATCTTATGGTTTGATCGCAAACCTTAATTTATTAGCAGAAGCTGGTTATACAGTAGAAGATATCCAGTCCTTCGAACAGCTTAAAGCTGTTGCAGAAGATATTACAGCTCGCAAAGACGAACTCGGTTTTGCAGCATTCTCTTCTGCAGGTATGGATTCCTCCTCTGACTGGAGATTTAAAACGCATCTTGCAAACCTTCCTATCTACTTCGAATATCAGGAAGATGGCATTACATCCACAGACGCAATCAAAGGTACATACTTAGACAACTACCGTGCAATCTGGGATCTTTACATCAACAACTCTACATGTGATCCTGCAGAGCTCGCAGCCAAAACAGGTGATGACTCTCGTGCAGAATTTACAAATGGCGAAGCAGTATTCTTCCAGAACGGTTCCTGGGAATATGGTGCAGTTAGTGAAGCTTTAGGTGATGAAGCAATCACAATGCTTCCAATTTATGTTGGTTTAGGTGATGAAGCAAATCAGGGTCTCTGTACAGGTACAGAAAACTACTGGTGTGTAAACAACACAGCATCTGAAGAAGATATCGCAGCTACATTAGAATTCATCAATTGGTGTGTAACTTCTGATAAAGGAACAACAGCTATGGCTAACGATATGGGTTTTGTAATTCCTTTCGCAAATGCTAAAGAAACTCCAAACGTGTTCGTTAAACAGGATGCAGCAAATCTCGAAGCAGGTAAAACACCTGTAGCTTGGAACTTTGCTTCCATGCCATCTGAAGAATGGAAAAACGTTGTTGGTACAGCATTAACAGCATATGCAGCAGATCAGACAGATGCTAACTGGGAGGCAGTTGTAGCAGCATTCGTTGATAACTGGGCAGCTGAAGCAGCATTAAATGCACAGTAATCTTTGAGATTTTTTAGTATATCTTTTTACTTGTTTTAAGTAGGGACAGGCAGAATCCTGCCTGTCCCATTTTTACTTTATATTTATAAACTTCTTTGCTATTTAGATTAGGAGTGGGGATATGGAAAGAGCTTTAAAGCGTTGGTGGCCGGTTTTCGTACTTCCTACATTGCTGGCATTTTTAATTGGTTTTATTGTACCGTTTGTTCAGGGGCTTTACTTATCTTTTTGTAAGTTTACTACCGTTAATAATGCGAAGTTTGTAGGGTTAGATAACTACACAAAAGTTTTTGCAGATACATCTTTTACAGATGCAATGAAATTTACAGTGGCTTTCACGATTGCATCTATTATTTTGATTAACGTTATTGGTTTTTCGATTGCACTTGCATTGACAAGAAAATTAGCAGGAACCAATATTTTCAGAACAATTTTCTTCATGCCAAACTTAATTGGTGGTATTGTTCTTGGTTATATTTGGCAGATTTTAATTAACTGTGTGCTTTCAATTGTTGGACAACCATTACTGGCTTTGAATTCCGAGGCTGGTTATTGGGGTATGATTATCCTGACCTGCTGGCAGCAGATTGGTTATATGATGATCATTTATATTGCAGGTCTTCAGAATATTCCGGATGACCTGATTGAAGCAGCGCAGATTGATGGTGCAACATCCTGGACGACATTGTGGAGAATTAAACTTCCAATGGTTATGCCGTCTATCACCATCTGCATGTTCTTATCTTTGACAAATGGATTCAAGCTGTTCGATCAGAACTTAGCATTGACTGCAGGTGAACCTTATCACTCTACAGAAATGTTAGCATTGAATATTTACAATACATTCTATGCTCGTGCAGGAGCCCAGTGGAAGGGCCTTGGACAGGCAAAAGCGGTAATCTTCTGTATTATCGTTGTTGCAATCTCAATGATTCAGCTTAAATTAACACGTTCGAAGGAGGTGCAGCAGTAATGAAGACAAAAAGAAGTGCGGTGGATTGGTTTTTGACAGCATTACTTGCTGTGGCATCCGTATTATATGTATATCCAATCTTTATGATCCTGATTAACTCTTTGAAGCAGGAAAGAGCGATTGGGACAGCAACTGTTTTTGAATTGCCTACAGGTGATACATTTGCAGGACTTGAAAACTTTGTCAATGCCATTGGATCTAAAGGTTTCATGCAGAGTTTGTTTTACAGTACATTTATTACCATCACATCCGTTGCAGCAATCTTAATTTGTTGTTCTATGTGTGCGTGGTTTATTACACGTGTTAAGAATAAATTTATTCAGTCTTTATATTATTTATTCGTATTCTCTATGGTAGTACCATTCCAGATGGTTATGTTTACACTTTCTCAGACAGCAGATAAGTTGAACCTGAATACACCATGGAATATTTTTGTTATTTATCTTGGATTTGGTGCCGGCCTTGCCGTATTTATGTTTGCCGGATTTATGAAATCCATTCCGTTGGAAGTTGAAGAAGCGTCTATGATCGATGGATGCAATCCATTACAGACATTCTTCCTTATCGTATTACCAATGCTTAAACCAACACTTGTATCTGTTGGTATCCTTCAGGCAATGTGGGTATGGAACGATTATTTGCTTCCAACGCTTGTTCTCGATATTAAGACCTATAAGACAATTCCAATGTTGATTCAGTACTTCAGAGGAAGTTATGGTCGAGTAGAAATGGGGCCAATGATGGCAAGTATTATGCTTACTGTTATTCCTATTATTATCGTATATCTGCTTGGTCAGAAACACATCATCAAAGGTGTGGCAGCAGGTGCTGTTAAAGGTTGATGCGGCTCTGTCAGTGAAAGGAATTTGAGATTATGACGATAAAAGATATTGCAAGAGAAGCCGGTTATTCGGCTGGAACAGTATCCCGTGTACTTAATAACGTACCGGGAGTATCGGATAAAGCAAAAAAGAGAGTTATGGAAATCGTCGATAAATATCATTTTCAGCTTAATAGTAATGCCAAGCATTTGAAAAGACAGACTCAGGAAGGTATCGCTATTCTGATCAAAGATACGACGAATATGCTCTTCTCCGAGATTGTAGATCAAATGCAAAGTCTAATTCGAAGGAAGGATTATGATAGTGTAGTTTACTATTTGAATAAGGATGACAATGAGATCGAAGAGGCGATTCGTGTTTGCGCAGAAAGACGTCCGTTAGGTATTATTTTTCTTGGCATGAACAAAGAAGTTTTGTGTAAGCGTTTTTGCGAGATTCGTGTGCCATGTGTTTTGGTAACCAACTCGGCAGCAGATATGGGATTTGACTATTTGTCCAGTGTCAGTACGGATGATGAGGCGGCTGCCAGATTTGCAGTAGAACATCTTTTGTCGTTGGGGCATACAAGGATTGGTATCCTTGGAGGTTCTCTTCTCACTTCCCAGATCGTTGTCTCACGTTATGAGGGATGTAAAAAAGCTTTCGAAGCGTATCAGGTGGATTTTGATCCGGAGATTCAATATGAGGTCACCCACTTTAAGATTTTTGAAGGCTATCGGGCGATGGAGCATTTGATGGATAATGTGTCCGGACTTTCGGCAGTGTTTGCCATGTCGGACGTATTGGCGATTGGTGCGATCCGTGCGATCAAAGACCGGGGACTTCGGGTTCCGGAGGATATTTCAGTTATAGGATTTGATGGCATTGATATGGGGAATTATATCTCTCCTAGATTAACGACAATTCGACAGCATCGGGAAGAAATATCTGCCCGAAGTGTGGAGATTCTGCTTCGTGCCATTGATGGTGAGAAGCCTGCGACCCATGAGATTGAACCGTTTCATTTGGTGCCTGGTGAAAGCGTATGTAAACATTAATGCAAATGATTGATATAGAAAAGGAGTAATATTCAAATGGCAAATATCTCTTTTAGAAATGTAGTAAAAACTTACGACAATGGTGTTACTGTTGTCCCAGATCTGAATCTGGAAATTGAAGATAAAGAATTCGTTGTTTTAGTTGGTCCATCCGGTTGTGGTAAATCCACAACACTTCGTATGATCGCAGGCCTTGAAAGTATTTCTGCCGGTGAATTATGGATTGGCGATAAGTTGGTAAATGATGTGGCTCCAAAGAATCGTGATATCGCAATGGTATTCCAGAGCTACGCATTATATCCTCATATGACTGTTTATGATAACATGGCATTTGCTTTGAAACTTCGTAAAGTTCCAAAAGACATTATCGACGAAAAAGTCAAAGAAGCGGCTAAGATTCTCGAACTTGAACCTTATCTTGAACGTAAACCAAAGGCACTTTCCGGTGGTCAGCGTCAGCGTGTGGCTTTAGGTCGTGCCATGGTTCGTGATCCAAAGGTATTCTTGCTGGATGAACCATTATCCAATCTTGATGCAAAGCTTCGTACAGAAATGCGTACTCAGATCGCAGCACTTCATAAACGTCTTGCAACAACATTTGTTTATGTAACACATGACCAGACAGAAGCTATGACAATGGGTGATCGTATCTGTGTTATGAAATCCGGTATCATCCAGCAGTTTGATACACCTCAGACACTTTACAATTTCCCATGCAATATGTTCGTTGCAGGTTTCATTGGATCTCCACAGATGAACTTCATCAATGCTAAAATTGAGAAAGATGGCGATGCGTATGTGGTTGTATTCAACGAAAGCCGAATTCCTGTGAAAGATAAAGAAGCGATTGCTCCATATGCAGGTAAAGAAGTCGTTCTTGGCATTCGTCCGGAAGATATTCATCTTGAAGGATTTAAGACATCCTGTGAAAATGCAGGTATTACAGCTCATTTAAATATCCGTGAAGTATTAGGTTCAGAAATGAACTTATATGCAACATGTGAAGGACAGAAAATTACAGCGAAAGTTCTTTACAATGGTAATATTAAAGAAGACGAGGATGTCAAACTTGTTTTTGATGCAGAGAAGATTCACATTTTCGATAAAGAAACAGAAAATGCAATCTGTCATTAATCAGAAAGGAATGTGGTGATTATGAGAAGTAGTGGTGTTTTGATGCACATATCTTCCCTGTCATCACCTTATGGTGTGGGAACGCTGGGTAAGGAAGCCCGTGAATTTGTCGACTTTCTCGAGAAAGCCGGACAGACTTACTGGCAGATTCTTCCTATATGTCCTACCAGTTATGGTGATTCTCCTTATGCATCCTATTCGACTTTTGCTGGTAATCCATATTTTATCGATCTGGATTTGCTTGAAAAGAAGGGACTTCTTAAAAAAGAGGAGTATGCAGAAGTTGACTGGGAGAATGTACCGGATAAGGTAAATTATGGAGCATTATATGAAAAACGGTATCCGATCCTTCGAATGGCAACGAGACGTTTTTTGAAAAATCCGCCGAAAAGCTACGCAGTATTTTGTGCAGATAATGCGTTCTGGCTGGATGATTATGCTTTGTTTATGACAATTAAAAATATAAATAGTGGTTTGTCTTGGACAGATTGGGAACGACCACTTAAGAATCACGAAGCAGGTGCACTTGAAAAAGTGTCAACAGAGTATTCAGATGATATTGGATTTTGGAAAGCCATTCAGTTCCTGTTCTTTGAGCAGTGGAATGATCTTCTGGCTTATGCAAATGAACGAAAGATTGATATTATCGGTGATCTTCCGTTTTATGTGGCATTTGACAGTGTAGATGCATGGGCTCATCCGGAATTATTCCAGCTCGATGAGAATAGAGTGCCTTTAGGTGTTGCCGGATGTCCACCGGATGGTTTTTCACCAACGGGACAGTTGTGGGGTAATCCGTTATATGCATGGGAATTTCATGAAAATAGCGGATACGCATGGTGGATTCAGCGTATTGGTTATCTTACAAAGGTTTATAATGTACTGCGCATTGATCATTTCCGAGCATTTGACTTTTATTTTTCCATTCCATATGGGGCAGAAGATGCCAGTGGTGGTGAGTGGAAAGAGGGTCCGGGTATGAAACTCTTTAATGCCATGGAAAATGCCATTGGACCACAGAGAATTATTGCAGAAGATTTGGGTTATATTACCGAATCCTTGAAAAAGCTGTTGAAAGACAGTGGTTTTCCTGGTATGAAGATTTTGGAATTTGCCTTTGATACCAGAGAACCAAGTCATGAAGATTATCTCCCATATAATTATCCTTCACATTGTGTGGCCTATACAGGAACACATGATAATGATACCGTTCAGGGCTGGTTTGAATCAGCAAGACCGGAAGATACAAGCTTTGCTAAAGATTATCTGCACCTTGATGATCCAAAAGATTATCATTGGGGTATGATGTGGGCACTTTGGTCCAGTGCGGCCGAACTTGCCATTGTTCAGGCTCAGGATCTTCTTGGTTTGGGAAGCGAAAGCAGGATGAACACTCCATCTACAACGGGGACCAACTGGAGCTGGCGTGCATTGCCAGATAGTTTTGATGATGAACTTGCTTGGAAGCTTGGCCATTATACAAAATTATATGGAAGATGATCATAAAATAACCTACTCGGATCAAAGAACAGTAAAGGACGATGTTTTGGGATCCGAGTAGGTTTTTCTATACCTTTTTCGACAAACATTGACAAATCCACTGATAATAAGGTATTCTTATAAAAGTAGGTGTTGATTTGTTAAATATTTATAAATAACAAAAGTTAAACATGAACGAGGTTTGTAAGATGTTAGGTTTAGATGTTATCTGTATTGGTGCGATTAATTATGATTATATGTTTCATTGTACAGCTGAAGATTTAATTATGAAAGAAAAGTCGAAAGATGGTGACGAACAGCTCAGCAATCCGATTTCTGATGTGGAAGATGATATTTATGAACTGATCAAAAAGGATCGTATATACACAACTCAGATTGGCGGTTCAGCATTTATTACGTTGAAAGTCATAAAAAGTATCCTTAGAAACTTGAGAGTTGCTTACGTTGGTGTGTGCGGAACACCGAATGAATTTGATCATCGTTACGGCAAGAATAATAATGTGACAGAAGAACTGGCGCATCTGGATGACCGTGAATGGTTATTTACCACACAGGAACGATTTGAAGCACCGTATGATAGAGCAATCGCAAAATCTGTTGTTCGTTTGTATAATCATAGCAGAAACTGTATTAAGATTGCCCCATGTGCGAATAATACGTTGTTGGATCGAATTACAGAAAAAGAAAATCAGACAGGTCAGTCCTTTGCAGAATATCTGGCATCTGCAAAATGGGTGCATTTATCTTCTCTTTCAGATTTTACACAGTTTGAAGCTATTATGGAGTATGTAATTCAAGCTAAAAAAATAAACAAAGATCTGAAGATTAGTATGGATCCGGGGTTCGAATATACATCCGTATGGAGAGAACGTCTTCAGAGGCTAATCTGTCACGTGGATTATGTATTCCTGAACAAGTCCGAAAAAAATAATCTGGGTCTGAATGAAAATAACTCCTTCTTACTGTATCAGAATATATGCGAATATTTTACTTCCAATGGTGTTTATTCAAACAGTAAACTAATCGTAAAGTATGACGATCGTCATGAGATTTTGAGTTTTGCCAATGGTAAAACAGAAATTCGTACCGTTCGTCATCAGAAGCTGTTTAATTTCCAGTTAAATAATGATACGGGTGCCGGTGATTCTTTTGCCGGAGGCTTTGTGGCTGGTATGCAGGTTGAAGGATTGAATTCAGATATTGAGGGACCGATTCAGTTGGGTGTTCTTGCAGCAAAAGGCCGTATGACAAGTTTTGATTATGAGAACCCATACTTGAAAATTCAAAATCTGACCGATCAGTTTTTTGCAAATCGATAAAAAAATAAACAGAAATAAATGAAAAAGACATTTTCAGTTTGATTGAAAATGTCTTTTTCATTTATGATGTTTGACTTGGATTTAGAAATTATTTAAATAAGATTTAATGTGATTCTGAATGATCTCCATTGCCGGCTGATTGTAGGCGTTTTCAGGCACGATGATGTTTGCATTTCTTTTACTTGGTTCTACGTACTGTTCGTGCATAGGCTTTACCGTGTCCATGTACTGATTCATAACGGATTCAAGACTTCTCGCACGTTCCAGTACATCGCGTTTGATGCGTCGGATGATTCTTAAATCTGCATCCGTATCAACAAAAATGCGAAGATCCATTAAGTCACATAATTCTTTGTTTTCAAAGATTAGAATACCTTCAACGATAATAACCTTGTTTGGAATAATGGTGATGGTATCTTTGCTGCGATTGTGGACTGTAAAATCATAGACCGGGCATTCAATACTTTCGCCCTGTTTCAGTGCTTTTAAATGTTTGATCATCAGATCTGTTTCGAATGCATTCGGATGGTCGTAATTTAAACGGCTGCGTTCATCATAATCCATGTCATCGTGAGCTTTATAATAATTATCATGTTTAATAATTGTTACCTGTTCTGTAAACTGGGATGCAATCTGGTTTGTCAGTGTTGTTTTACCACTTCCGGATCCGCCTGCAATGCCAATGATTAAGTAATCTTTCATATTTGTGTATCCTCCTCGAATAAAGTAGATTTTCGTCGGCTCTTAAATTAAATTATAGGATAGACAAGATATGATGACAAGAGGTCATTTGCATTATTAAGGTTGTTTTTTATAGTGAATAGTGTATACTAAAATTGTTATAATTATAGATTTTTTATATATAATATATAAAAGCGGGAGGAAAAATTTATGGTCGAAAAAAAGAGAAAGATTATATTTGATGTGGATACCGGATCCGATGATGCCCTTGCACTTATGGCAGGTATTTTATCTCCGGAATTTGAAATTGTAGGTATCTGTACCGTCAATGGTAACTTGCCAGTGCCGAATACCACAGAGAATACATTGCGTGTTGTTGAACTGATGAAAGCAACACATATTCCGGTAATCCGTGGATGTGCGACACCGATCACGGCAACACTTGATCCATTGCGTAAGATGCGTCAGCGTTCCAACGATGGTGTTAGTAAAGATGGTGAAGAAGTAACTTATCATGCACCTCAGCTTCCACTTCCGCCGGCAACGATTAAGGCTGTCGAAGGCACGAATGCGGTTTGCTGGTATATTGATACATTAATGCATGCAAAAGAAAAAATTACGCTTATTATGGTTGGACCATTGACAAACTTTGCACTTGCATATCGAGCAGAGCCGGAGATCATTAAGAACGTCGAAGAGATTATCCTTATGAGTGGCGGACATGACCAGCGAAACTCGACAGCAGCTTCCGAATACAATGTATTTATTGACCCTGAAGCAACAGCCATTGTATTGGACTGTGGCGCAAAGATTACCATGATGCCACTGGATGCAACACACAAAGCGAATATGCGTCCGAAACATCAGGCCATCTTTGAATCTTGGAATAATGCTGTCGGTGATTTCGTTGCAGCAGAAATTGAAGCACGTCTCAAAGCATATAATACGATGCAGCCACTTCATGAACCGGACATTGCACCGATTCATGATGCCCTTTGTGTATTGTATCTCTTAGATCCAAGTGTTATTACTAAGATTAAACATATGCGTTGTGACGTTGTTTGTGGCGGTATTGCGGACGGTCAGACATTATTTGATACACGTCATTTTAATGATGCACCAAAGAATGTTTATGTTTGTCTGGACACAGATGAAGAAAAATTTGCAAATATGCTTGTTGATATTTTATCGCGTTCAAAGAATATTTAATTGTTTTTGGAGGTTAGATATTGTGTCAAAAATTTTTACAAGTGTGTATATGAAAATGTGCATTTTGACTAGTAAAATGATACATAATCCAATTGACAAAACGAATTGTACAAAATACAATAAAGATATATTGTTGTTTTGCATAAGGGGGTACCTGGCGAAACGACGAACATAAGGAGGAGAAAACATGAAAAAGAAATTATTAAGCGTATTGCTTGCAGCTGGCATGGTTATGTCTCTCGTTGCATGCGGTGGCAGCGACAAACCTGCTGATGACAAAGCAGCAGATGCAGCAGACGACGCAGTGAAAGTATGTGTTGTTTATTCTGGTAACCTTGGTGACAAATCTTACAACGATTCCTGTAACATGGGTTCCACAAAAGCTCAGGAAGACTTCGGTATCGAGCTTAAAACTCTTGAAGGTACAACAGCAGATGAATGGAAAGCAAACCTTCTTTCTGCATGTGAAGATGGATATGATTTAGTTATCTGTTCTTCTTCTAACTTCGAAGAATACTTAAAAGAATATGCTCCAATGTATCCAGATGTTAAATTCGCTATCATCGATACAACAGTTCCTGGCGATAACATCGTTTCTGTAAGTTTCGCTCAGAACCAGGGTTCTTTCCTTGCAGGTGCAGCAGCAGCTCTCTTCACAACACATACAGAAGTTGAAGGTGTTAACGAAGATGCAGTGATCGGCTGGGTAGGCGGTATGGATATCCCAGTTCTTTGGGACTTCTACACAGGCTATGAACAGGGTGCTAAATACATCAACCCTGATATCACAGTTCTTCAGTCCTTCGCAGGTACATGGAATGACCCACTTAAGGGTAAAGAACTTACACTTGCTCAGTATGAACAGGGTGCAGATATCGTTATGAACGTTGCATCCGGTACAGGACCTGGAATCCTTGAAGGTGCTAAAGAAGCTGGTAAATATGCTATCGGTGTTGACCTTAACCAGGACAACGATCAGCCAGGACACGTTTTAACATCTATGGTTAAGAGAGTAGATACAGCTTGCTACAGTGTTATCGAATCTGTTGTTAACGGCACATTCGAAGGAAACTCCGTTTCTTACCTTGACCTTGCAGTTGAAGGTGTTAGCTTAACAGATTTTGCTGTAATTAAAGAAGCTCTTGGCGATAAATTCCCAGAAGATATCTTAACACAGCTTGAAGAAATTGAAGCTAAAATCGTTTCCGGTGAAATCGTAGTTGAAAACTATGAAGGTTTCGGACCACAGAAATAATTAAAATATTAATTATTAAATGAGATGACTGGGAGAGTTTGGACGAATGTCCATGCTCTCCCTTTATCACATATATGAAATGGATTGAAAAAGGGGAAAGCAGGTGGTATGTTGAGTACGAATTATGTCGTAGAAATGAAGGATATCAAAAAGTCCTTTGGTGATGTACATGCCGTTAGAAATGGACAGTTTACATTGAAAAAAGGTGAAGTACATTCCTTGATTGGCGAAAATGGTGCAGGGAAGTCCACAATGATGAAACTGCTCTACGGAATGTATCCACATGATGAAGGCGAGATCAAGATTAATGGCAAGGTGTATGAGCACTTGAATCCAAAGATTACGATTGAAGCCGGTGTAGGTATGGTTCATCAGGAATTCATGCTTGTTAATGAACTGACTGTATTGGAGAATATTATTCTTGGCTTCGAACCAAAGAAGGGTTTGACAATTGATTTTGACGCAGCTAGAAAGATGGCTCAGAAATATATCGACCAGTATGATATGGATGTTCAGTTAGATAAAAAGATTGCACAGATTTCTGTCGGTGAAGCACAGCGTGTAGAGATTATCAAGATTCTTGCCAGAGGTGCAGAAATTATTATTTTGGACGAGCCAACAGCCGTTCTTACACCACAGGAAGCGAAGAGACTCTTCGAAATCTTGAAGAATCTTAAGGAAGATGGTAAATCTGTTGTTTTCATTTCTCATAAATTAAATGAAGTTATGGAAATTAGTGACCGTATCTCCTGTATGAAACAGGGTCAGTATACAGGTACTGTAAATAAATCCGAAACAAACCCAACAGAATTAACAAAGATGATGGTTGGACGTGAAGTCATCTTAAATATCGAAAAGAAAACAGCGCATCAGGGCGGTGTTGTTCTTGATGTTAAAGATGTATGGACTTCCGGTGAAAAAGAAATCAGTAAGATCCGTGGCATTTCCTTTGATGTTAAAGCTGGTGAAATCGTAGGTATCGCCGGTATCGATGGCAATGGTCAGAGTGAGCTTATTGAAGCAATCGCAGGTCTTCGTAAGGTTGAAAAAGGTAATGTTATCCTTGATGGTGTTGACATTACAAATAAGACTGTAAAACAGATTCGTGATGCAGGATTGACACATATTCCAGAAGACCGTAATACACGCGGTTTGAACCGAGAATTTACTATCGGTGAGAACCTTGTTGAAGTCGAATTAAAAGGTGCGCCAATCGTTAAAGGCGGTATTGTAAATTATGCTGCAATTAATGAAAGAGCTGAAGCGATGATTGAGAAGTTTGATATTCGTCCGGCAAAGGGAACTCTTCCAACATCAGCTCTCTCCGGCGGTAATGCTCAGAAGGTCGTTGTTGCCAGAGAGGTTAACCTTGGCGGCAAATTATTGATCGCTTCCCAGCCAACACGTGGTGTTGACGTTGGTGCGATTGAATCGATTCGTAAAATTATCCAGGAAGTTAAAGAAAAAGGTCTTGGTGTATTATTAGTTTCTGCGGAATTAGAAGAAGTTATGTCTCTTTCTGATCGTATTATTGTTATGCATGAAGGTAAGATTACAGGTCGCCTTATGGCAGATGAAGCGGATGAAGAAACAATCGGTCTTCTTATGATGGGCGGCCATGATGCGGAAGAGAAAGGAGCACAACATGAATAAAAAGAAAATTGAATTAAAAAGTGTTGCTAATGTCCTTCTTCCATTGATTTTGGCACTTCTTGTTGGAACAATTATTATTGTTCTCATGGGAGAAAATCCTGTAGAAGCTTATGCAGCTCTGATTCAGGGGGCATTTAAAGGTAAATTAAAATTAGGTACAACATTAGCCAGCTTTACACCATTGTTATTAACATCTACTGCGTTTATCATTGCAGCAAAAGCAGGTGCGTTTAACGTCGGTGTGGAAGGTGAAGTTTTACTTGGAGGTATTGCAGCAGCGTATATTGGCATTAACTGGACATTTCTTCCAGCACCTTTACTCATTGTTGCATGTTTTATCGGTGCAATCGTCGTTTCTGCTTTGTGGGCGCTTATTCCAGCAGCTCTTAAAGTGTACTACAATGTATCGGAAGTATGTTCGACGATTCTTTTGAACTCTGTTGCACTTTATATTACAAACTATCTTGTAAGCGGTCCTATGAGTGCCGGTGCAGCGAATGCTCAGTCTCATCCGGTAGCAGCGCCTCTTACACAGATCATGAAACCAAGTTCTTTGAACACAGGTATTTTTATTGCCATTGCAGTAACTGTGCTTATTGTTTTAATGTTAAATAAGACAACACTTGGTTTAAAGATTCGTATGGTTGGTACAAATCCAGAGAATGCTGAATTTGCTGGTATCAATCCAAAACATATTTTTATGAAAGCTATGATGCTCTCCGGTGCGCTTGGCGGTATTGCAGGATGTATCGAAGTTCTCGGTGTTCATGGATACTTCTTAAATAACTTTGCATCAGGTCTTGGTACAAATGGTATGCTTGCAGCGCTTATTGCAAACAACAATATCATTACAGCACCAATCATTTCCTTCTTCATCGCAGTTCTTAGATCCGGTGCGATGGGTATGCAGCAGGCAACAAGTGTTCCAAAATCTCTTGTAGATACAATCACAGCGGTATTTATTATTTTCGCTTGTATGCAGCTTGTTGGTAATATCAAAAAGAAGAAAAAAGTTTCTAAAGAAGCATAGGAGGGAGGCAGAGTTATGGATTTTAGTAATATTTTTAACGCATCATTGATTTATGCGACATTTCGTTCTGCTACACCTATCATTTATGCAGCACTTTGTGCAGCGATCACACAGCAGGCGGATATCTTAAATATCGGTACTGAAGGTATCATGTTGATTGGCGCATTTATGGCTGTTGCTGTAAGTTATCTTACAGGAAGCTGGGCTCTTGGTGTTGTTGTTGCCATGATTTCCGGTTTGATTATTGCTATGGTCATGGCTGTGGGTAATATTAAATTTAAAGCAGATATTTGTGCGATTGGTATGGGTATCAATATGTTTGCACTTGCTATTACAAAGTTCTTGTTAAATGCATGGCTTGGACAGAGCGGTACATTCATGAGCCCAGACATCAAATCAATTCCAAAAGTAAGTCTTCCATTCTTGGAAGGAATACCATTCCTTAATGATATTTTCAATAACTGGTATATTACTGAATGGTTTGTAATTATTTTGATCGCAGTTCTCTGGTTTGTGTTCTACAAAACTGTATGGGGTCTTCGACTCAGAGCAGTAGGACGTATGCCTATGGCAGCTCAGACAGCTGGTATTAATGTTGAAATGATGAAATATCAGGCAATCGCTATTTCCGGTTTGGTTGGCGGTCTTGCAGG
>JAFOYH010000058.1 GCA_017391465.1 Lachnospiraceae bacterium
CTCTAAGCGAACAATCCGCAATCATGTATGACCGCTCAATTTCGTCCTCTTCCTCAAATATTTCTTCTATCAATTCTCTTGATACTATGCTTGCCTTATCATAATCATTTAACGGTTTCAATTTATCACCTCTTTTCTGTCAGATATTCTAATTTGTAAAACAGATACTCCAATCTGTTTACCGCTTCGCACCAATCATCTGAAAAGACTGGTGATAGCTTTTTGAATAACTTCTGCATTCGTATTTCCTCAGTTACTTCTTTCTTCTCTTGTTCTGCCCTCTGCAACCGCTTTATTTCGTCTTCCTTGCGTTTTTGCAAGTGGTAGTGGTATAAGTTGCGTTGGTGGTCTGATTGTTGCCTATATGAGCCGCCTAGAGCCTTGTATGCGGTCTTGAAGTCGCAATTTTCCATTCCCATAACGAATGAAAATATGTCACCGTTGGCACCGCATCCGAAACAGTTATAAGAGTCCTTGTAAATCTTCATGGAACCTGTTTTTTCTTTGTGGAACGGACAACAACAAAAACCTTTTCTGTCAATATGTATGCCGTACCGCTCCACCAGCTCACGCATTGATACGGATTGTTTAATTTCATCGGTTGTCATAGGCTATCAACAATCTTTTTAATGTTTTCTTTCAATTCAGAATCATCATTACTAACACATGATTTTGCGTATCCGTAAATAATATCCACAATTTTTTTCTGAATTTCTTCTGGTAATTCTTTCAGCCTTATTAAACTGTCATGCTTTCTCTTTTGGTTTCCACCTGCTACAATATTTGGTTTTCCAAAGTTCAAAGCACCTGAAAACTCATATTCTTTTTTCTCAATAGCATCTATCAAATATTCAAATCTTTCCTGCTTTTCTTTTTTTGCAATCTCTCTATTAATAAAATTTCTCAACTCAATTATTGATTTTTCCATGCCTACTCTCCTAAAATCTCCACTATTTTACGTCCCGTTTCTTCCTTGGTGCAAAATAGAAATTTCACTCCATACTTGTCCTGCAATGTGGTTAAAATCTTGTACAAGACCTCGCCTTTCATTGCTTTGGTATGTACCGTCTGCCACCTTCCGTCAATCTGCACTCGTTTCTCACTTCTTGGGTTCTTCCAAAAAATTACATCTTCCAAACTCTCAACGCCTTTTCCATGCTCACATAGGACAATTAACTGTATACCGTTTTCTTGTGCAAGCACTAACTCCCTGCGGAATCTTTCATGGTCTTGGCAAACATTGGAACAAAGTTCCGTCAAATTTTGCTTACGGTCTACAATCAATCTTGGATTATCATAATTCATGTAATCCCCAACCATAAGCTTACTAACTGGGTGCTTTATCCCTTGTCTGTCAAACTCTGCGATTATCTTCTGAATAGCTTTCGCTTTCTCTCTGCTATCAATCTGAATAATCATTTAACCACTCCTTTTAATTAAACGGTAATTCTTCGTCAATTCCGTCCGGTATCGACATAAAATCTCCATTCGGCGCAGACGTATTCACATTACTTCCTGCATTGCTGTTGTTATTCTTGCTTTCCGCAAACTCAACATTCTCAACTACAACATCCGTTGTAAAAACCTTTACATTGTCTTTGTTTGTGTAACTACCGGTCTGAATGCGTCCGTTAAGAGCAATTTTGGTACCTTTAAAGATATACCTCTCAATAAACTCTGCTGTCTTGCCAAATGCGATACAGTTAATAAAATCTGCTGTATCGCCGCCCTCCTGCTTAAATCTTCTGTCAACAGCAAGTGAAAATCTTGCTATCGTACTGCCGCCGTCCGTATATCTCACATCCGGGTCCCTTGTTAATCTTCCTAATAACTGCACACTGTTCATTACTTCTTTTCCTCCTGCTTCTTCTTAATATCTTCCAAATGAGATTGAATGTTCTCATATTTCTGATTGGTTACATCTGCCAAAGATTCCAGCTTGTACAAATCAAGCACCGTTTTTTCATCAATGCCATTTCCTGCAAGAATCTCTTTCAAAGCATTCAACTGAACCGAATCAATCTTTTCCAACTTCTTCTTGGCTACTTCCTGTGCCGTTTTCTGTTCCTCTACTTCTACTTCCGGCAAATCCTCTCCGGCATAGATGTAAAGACCAAGTCCAAACATAGCAAGATTTTTTACCAAGCACCGCATTATGGTTTTATTCACATCAAACATGGTAGCTGCGTCAACCGTCTTTTCTCCGTTGTATTTGGTGGAATATGTATACGGCTGATTCTTCATAGCCTTGTTTGCACCATCCATAACCGGCAACCACATCATATGAGTAATTCCATCAATGGTTACGTTGGTAAAAACCATGTACCCGGTGTTTTCGTCATACACATAAGGCAATCCGTCATGCATCACGATTTCATAATGCGCTTCCGGGAACCGTTTTTTTACTTCTGCCCATGCCCAAGTCCATGACAAATAGGTCAATTCCGTGCTACCGGATTTTTTCTTTTCCGTCTTGTCATTGACATTTATTGCATTTAATTCATCAAAAACTGTTGCCATCTTATTCCTCCACTTCCAACAAACCGCCATTCACAGCCTGTTTAATAATCTCTGATACGATGTATCTCGCACTGTCTCCTGTCTGTGCCATAAGAGCCATAACCATGCCCTTAGCTTCATCATCCAACTTTACACATCCCTGCTCGTTGATAGATTGTTCTTTTCTC
>JAFOYH010000133.1 GCA_017391465.1 Lachnospiraceae bacterium
ACTCTTGGACTTCCATTCAACATTAATACTTTCATTTTAATTCCTCCATTCAAATATACTATATATCATGGCAATATTTTTCCAAATCCACGGTTCCATCGTCCTTAAACACGATGCCTTCTTCTTCCAGTCGTTTTCTTTGTACTTCACGACCTCCAAAGGCATAAGCGCTGGAAAGTTCGCCTTTTCTATTCACAACTCTGTGACAGGGAATATGTTCCGGATCCGGGTTCTTATGCAAAACATTTCCGACAACCCGTGCCAGATGTTTATTGCCAAGAAACTCAGCAATCTGCCCATAAGTTACAACTTTCCCCTCGGGAATGGTCTTTAAAACCTCGTATACACTTATATTCATTTGTTACACCATCTAATTCTCAATTCTATGTTATCATTTGATACAATTTTATACGGTCATTATCCAATTTGCAATGTCGCCAATAACCGCTTCACCAATATGCTGTTCAACGCTATATTCTTTTTTGGCTTGCGTAATATCTGCGTATATAGCAGGAACAAATACATGATTCAGATTTTTATATAATTTGAAGGTTACATTCGGTCTGTCTCCTATTATCTGCTGATAAGCAGCAAAATCCTTATCCGCTTTTGCTTGAAAATCCTTATCTCCCTGCATGATCAACATTGGTTTTTGACTATTCGTCAAATAATCCGACACCGCATGTTCTCCCATTTCTTTAAAGTAATACAGGGTTGTTCCTCCGCCAACTTTCTTTTTCTTGGCTTCTTCATCAGTCAGTTCATACATACCATCAAATGTACGGCGAAGTTTATCGATCTGTTTTTCAACCAGCTTTCGTGCCAGACCTTTCATCACAGATAATGCTTCTTCGGACTGTTCAATGAGTATTTCTTCTAATTTGCGCGGCGTACCTGCCATCAAAATAAGACCTTTGTAATTTCCACCTTCTGCATCAATTCGTGGAGCCAACATCCCACCCATACTATGTCCGATAATAAATATTTTTTCAGAATCAATGCGAGGATCTTTCCTTAAAATTTCCGTAGCAAAAATGGCATCCTCAATGGTCTCTTCTTTTACGGTAATCGGATTCTTTTTATTTCTTATCATCTTAAATCCATGCACAAAAGAACGTTTGTCATATCGAATGGATGCAATACCATATTTCGCCAATCCTTCGGCCATATCTTTAAAAGGTGTTACTTTTCCGATTTTTTCATCCATATTGCTTGAACCCGAACCATGAACAAACACAACTGCTGGTACCGGTTTCTCTATATAATCTGGCAATGTCAATAAACCATTCAATGGATAATGCGTATTTTCTCCGATGATCACTTTTTCTTTTATCATAGCAATTACCTCCTGCTGTCAATCACATTATGCCTCTATAATAAACGTTCCATAAAGTGGAAAGTCAACCGGTTCTGGAAAATTCATACATTCGATACATCGATTTTGCAAAACTTCCGGCAAACAGATTTTTAAATATTTTTCTTTCCATTCCCTGAAGCTCATTTATATATTTTTGCGGTGTCATATCATATTCTTTTTCAAATTTCAGCCCTGATTTATCTGCCAAACCAACCGGATCATCACAACCGTAAACAACCGTTACACCCACCTCATTGATCGGGTTTTTATATTTGGACACTTGTGCAGCTTTTTCGGTATAACAATCCATCAAAATACATACGGATTTAAAATGCCCCGAAAGACTCGACAATAAGTTCACCAGTTCATCTGGCTTAAAGTACATACTGACACCCTCGAGAACAATGATGGCATCCTGCTCTGGTGCAATATGTTCTTTCCAAGTATCCTTTCGCATATCTGCTGCGATCATATGATAATATTTGGATTCGACATAAAACTTACGTCTTTCTTCGACAACCTCCGGAAAATCAATATCATACCATAGGGTATTCTCTGCAGAAACTCTTTCAATTCGACTGTCCAAACCACATCCGATATGCAAAACAATGGCCTTTGGATTCTTTTTAAGTTCTTGTTCCACCCATAAATCATAAATTGCTGCACGCATCGACATATAATATGCCAGCCATTTGGACTTTGCTTTTCCTTTAAGCTCAAAATTCATCTGATTCCATATTTCTTCTGCTTTTTTGTCACGAAGAATGATGTTTTTCCTGCTTACATATGCTTTTCCGTACAACGGAATATATAACGTCTTATTTACATTATTCATCCTATCTGTCGCCTCCATTTGTATAATTCATCTTACAATTTTTCCCACATCCTTTCAATGCAATATTTTCTATTCAACACAGAATTTACATCGTATAATATATTTGACGGCTTCTTAATCATACATAAAAGAAAGCGAGGTTTTCTATGAATCCCAAAACACGCTGTAAGTGGTGTAATTTAAAAAATCCAATCTACATCGATTATCACGATAACGAATGGTGCAAACCCAATTTCGATGATGCTTATCTTTATGAAATGCTCATATTAGAATCTTTTCAGGCGGGACTGTCCTGGGAATGTGTATTAAATAAAAGAGAAAGTTTTAGAAAAGCCTACGATCACTTTGATGTGGACAGCGTATGTTCTTACGATACAGAGAAAATTCATACACTGCTTGATAATTCCGGCATTATCCGAAACAAATTAAAAATCCATGCCAGCATCACTAACAGTCGTATTTTTAAAGACATCACCCAAGAGTTTGGTTCTTTTTACAACTACTTAAAGACCTTTACAAACGATAAAATTCTTTACGAAACAAATCAAACAACCAACGCTCTTTCTGATGCTATTTCCAAAGATTTAAAAAAACGCGGCATGAAGTATGTCGGATCAACCATTATTTATTCTTATCTGCAGGCCATTGGAATCATCTACTCGCATGACCCGGAATGTTATCTTCATAAAGAAAATCTATAGTTTTATCATTACAAACAAAAAGTCTCCATGGAAACTGAGGTTCTTTTCCTCAACTTCCACGAAGACTTTTATCATACTTTTTAATTTAAACGATTATCCCTGAACAAATCGATTTAAAAATTCTTTTGTCTGTTCACTCTTGGCATTGCCAAAAATCTGAGAAGGCGGACCTTCTTCCACGATCACACCATTCGCCATATACACCACATGACTGGAAACATCACGGGCAAATGCCATTTCATGAGTAACGATCATCATCGTCAAACCTTCTTCAGCAAGCTTTTTCATAACTGCAAGAACTTCGCCAACCATCTGAGGATCGAGTGCAGATGTCGGTTCATCAAAGAGAAGGATTTCCGGTTCCATTGCAAGAGCTCTTGCAATAGCCACACGCTGTTTCTGACCACCGGAAAGCTGACGCGGTTTCGCGTTAATATAAGGTGCCATACCTACTTTTTCAAGATAATACATGGCATTCTTACGTGCTGTTTCAGAATCTTTTTTCAACACAACTTCCTGTCCAACCATACAGTTTTTAAGAACTGTCATGTTATTAAACAAGTTAAAGCTCTGGAACACCATTCCAACTTTCGCACGATAAGCGGCTTCATTCATACGCTGTTCCATCATATTCAATCCATGATACACAATTTCACCGGATGTAGGCTCTTCAAGAAAATTGACACATCGAAGCAATGTGGATTTACCCGAACCGGACGCACCGATAATACAGGTAACATCCCCTTTATTTACAGAAAAATCTATATCTCGGAGGACAACGTTTTTACCAAAGGCTTTACTCAAATGACGAATTTCTAAAATCTTTTCTCCCATGATTATTCATCCTCCTTCTTTTCTTTCTTTTTAAAGCTATACATCCCGCTGGTATGTGCCAGTGTATCGGTTGTTGCAAGATCATAGCTGTCCGGACCGTCCAGTTTATTTTCCCATACACGCAAAATTCTGGAACATGTAAATGTCAGAATAAAATAAATCACCATGGCAATAGCAAAAGACTCAAAGTAGAGATATTTTGCACCGGCAACACCTTTTGTTGTATAGAAAAGTTCTACAGTACCGATAATGGACAATACACACGTATCTTTAATATTAATAATCAGGTTGTTACCGATCTGAGGCATAATATTACGGAGTGCCTGTGGCATGATAACATGAATCATCGTCTGAACATGGTTCATACCGATAGCCTTTGCTCCTTCTGTCTGTCCCGGATCAATGGATAAAATACCGCCTCGCACCGTTTCAGCCATGTACGCACCTGTATTGATCGATACAATAAAGAATGCAGCAAACCACATGGACATGTTGATATCAAACACAGCTGCGGAACCAAAGTAAATAAACATAGCCTGAGCCATCATAGGTGTTCCGCGGAAAATTTCAACATAGGCTGCTAAAATAAAATTAACAATTTTCAAAATACCACGTTTGACAATATGGTCCTTTTTAGAAACAGGAATGGTCTGAACAACCCCTACTGCAAAACCAATGATACATCCGATAAATGTACCCACAAGCGCAATAACCATTGTAACGCCGGCACCACGAACAAAAGACATTCCGTATTCTTCAACCAACATCATGATTTTTCCCATAAAGGTATCTGGCATCGTGTTTTCCCCCTTTGTATATATAACTTTCCTTTTATGCACAGAAAGCACGGAGACCAGAGTCTCCGTGCCTGCACACTTCATGTTTCTTTCATTATTCAGCAAGTGGCTGAACAGCAATCGCATCATTCATCATCTGAACGAAATCATCTTCTGTAAGTTCTGCAAGAACGTTATTAATTTCAGCTGTTAAAGCATTACCTTTCTTCAAAGAAATACCAATATTGATTTCTTCTTCAGAAACTTCAAAAGCACCATCTGTACCAGAGAAATCTAATAATGCAAAATCCGGATAAGCAATCAACGCTGCCATACCTGTAGGCATATCTGTTACGACGAGATCACATTTGCCAGAAGAAAGGGCAACTAACATTGCTGGTGCAGACTCCTGCGCTGGTAAAATATCTGCATCCGGAATCTGTGGGAGACATACATCATACCATACTGTATTCTGCTGGGATGTACATACCGCACCTGCTAAATCTTCAACGCTTTTTGCATCTTTAAAAGCACCATCTTTCTTTACTAAAGAAATAATGGATGCATAATAATAAGGTGTTGTAAAGTCAACCTGCTGTAAACGATCGGCTGTGATGGACTGACCGGCGATAACACAGTCCACTGTACCGGACTGAACTGCAGGAACTAAAGAATCCCAGTCAAGTTTTACGATTTCAAGTTCAAGGCCAAGTTGATCCGCAACGTATTTTGCCATCATAACGTCATAACCATATGCGAAGTCTGAACTGTCAGCAATTGGAACAGCACCGTTTTCATCTGTAGACTGTGTCCAGTTATATGGTGCATAACCACATTCCATAGCTACTTTTAATACACCGTCTTCAACGGTAAGACTGTCCGAAGCTGCAACTTCTGTTTCTTTTTTTCCGCCACCGCATCCTGTAAGAATGCCGCATACCATAACGCCTGTCATTGCTAATGCAAAGAGTTTTTTCATGTAATTTTTCATGTTCCCCATTCCTTTTCTTTCATATAGTAAAGTTATCTTTCCTAGATTATAAATGCTATCTTTTTTAAAGTCAATATCCGCTTAACGTTTCATTACACTAACGTATCAAAACATCATTATTTTTGTTAGAAGAATACTTAGAACGACCCCCGAAAGCGCAGCAATCAACGCCCCTGCCAGAGTCCATCGCCCTTTCTCAATCTTCTGAGACATGAAATAGACCGACATCGTATAAATAGAACTCTCCGTACAACTTAAAATCAGTGCGGCCTGCCGTCCCGCCTCGGAATCCACACCATACTGATTAAAAATATCCAGCATAAGCCCTGTCGCTGCCGTTGAAGAAAACATCTTAATCCCTGTTAACGACAAAATCTCGGGAACAATAGATAACCGCATCAACAGTGGCTCGCATAACATTCCTATATATGAAAACACATCTGCCGCACGAAGAACTCCCACAGCGGTCAAAAGCCCGATCAATGTGGGTAAAATCCCTAAAACTGTCTGAAGCCCCGTTCGAACACCTTCCAGAAAAATGTCAAATACGGGCAGCTTCATGGAAATCCCTAAACACACAACATAGAATATTAAAAAAGGAATCAATGCATTAGACACAAATAGAATTATATTCATGGCCGCCGTCCCATCCATTTTACAAAAATCAGCCCAACCAGCGTTGATATGCTTGTCGCAATGATCGCAGGCAGCACGATTGCTGTCGGCATCTGTGCACCAAACTGGCTGCGATAAGCAATAATGGTCATAGGGATCAATTGGAGGGATGAAACATTAATCACCAAAAATGTGCACATTTCCCGACTGGCCACGCCCTTTTCCAAAGCCAGCGGATGCTTTGTTCTGCGCCGTTCTTCCTCCAATTGCTGCAATGCTTCCATAGCCGATAAGCCCGTTGGTGTTGACGCCCAGCCAAGACCTAGAATATTCGCCGCAACATTTCCTGCTATGTAACGTTTTGACGGATGGTTTTCCGGAATATGCGGAAAAAGAAAACGTAAGACTCCATCCATCTTTTCACTCAACAACTCCATCAGTCCTTCGGCTTCTGCAAGACGCATCACACCACTCCACATGGCAACCACTCCCGCCATTCCAAGCGCATAATCCACACCACTTTTCGCCGAATCCACCAATGCTGTCGATATTTCTGCTGTTTTTCCTGTCACTAATCCGACACCAATCCCCAATAAAATCATAAAAGCCCATATTCGATTCACATATTTTCACCCTTATTTAATGTCAATTTTATCTTTATGGAAATATTTTCAAAAATATTCAGATATTTCATTGACAAAATTTTTTCCTACTGATAAGATGGGTTTTGTGGAAAATTCCTGTCACGACAATACGGAATTACATTTAAGAAAGGAAGACATTTGTAATGAAAAGTACTGGCATTGTAAGAAAATTGGATGAATTGGGCCGTATCACACTTCCAATCGAGCTTCGTCGAAACCTCAATATCAGCGAACGCGACCCTTTGGAAATTTTTGTCGATGACGAACGTATTATCCTTAAAAAATATCAGCCATGTGACATTTTTACAGGTGAAATGGATGATCTCATTGATTACCAGGGAAAAAAGGTTTCCAAACATTCAATTTTAGAAATGGCAAAAATAGCCGGCCTAAACATTACTGAATAAACCGGCTTAAAATAAATCCATACTGTGTTCCCCTTTTAGACGCAGCATGGTCTATTTGCAGGTGACGTATCGGATATGCCTCTGTTCACACGTCACCTTTCCCCTTTTTCAGGAAATCTTTTACATTTTGCACCTTTTTTTATCGAACATCTCAGTGTTCATTTTGAATCAAATACTGATAGACCTCTCTCTTGGTCATCCCGCGATCCGAAGCAACTGATTTCATTGCTTCTTTTTTTGTCTGTCCTTTGGACTCATAAAGAGCTACATGAGCTTCAATGGTCATACTTTCCCAGGATGCCTGTCGTTCTTCTTCAAGCACTTTCGGATCAATACCTTCGACAACAAGCACATATTCTCCGCGGGCATCATTTTCTTCATACCATGCAATAGCTTCTTCAAGTGTCGTCAGCCAATTCTTCTCATGACGTTTTGTAAGTTCCTTACAGATGGTCAGACGACGATTTCCTACGGCTTCACAGATAACCTTTAATGTCTTATCCAGACGATGTGGTGCCTCATAAAAAATCGTTGTACGCGTTTCTTTTTTCAAACGTTCCAAAACCACTTCCCGTTCTTTTTTATCCATCGGCAAAAAACCTTCAAAACAAAATCTCCGGGTAGACAATCCGGACATAGTTAATGCGGTAATACACGCTGCAGGTCCGGGAAGGGATGTCACCTCAATACCTGCTTCATGACAGAATTTAACCAGCTCTTCGCCCGGATCTGAAATTCCAGGTGTTCCAGCATCTGTTACCAATGCAATATTCTTACCAGCTCTAAGATCTTCTACAAGCACGCGAGCTTTATCGATTTTATTAAATTCATGATAACTGGTCATAGGTGTCTTTATGTCAAAATGATTTAAAAGCTTAATTGTGTGCCGTGTATCCTCAGCCGCGATCACATCGACATTGCGAAGGGTTTCCAATACACGAAAAGTAATATCGTCTAAATTGCCGATTGGTGTAGCACATAAATATAATTTTCCTGCCATATTATCCCATCCTCCTAATAACCATAAATATCATAGATTACATCATGATATACCCCTGGTTCTTTATAAACAATCAACGGTTCCTCCACTCTGATCATAGACTTGGCTCCGCGAATGGCTTCAATCATGACCATATTGGGTTCTTTATCCACAAATGGATACACCAGTTTCATACGTTTAGGTTCCAGTTTATATGCTGTCAGTGTCTGAAAGATTTCAACCAGACGAAATGGTCGATGAATGAGATAAAAACGTCCGCCAGGTCTGAGTAACCGGCTGGCTTCACGTGCCAGATCGTCCAATGTACACAAGACTTCATGACGCGCAATCGCCTTCGGTGCTTCCGGATTCTTTATACCATGGGCATTGGTCATATACGGCGGATTGGATGTAATCACATCAAAACCGGCTAAAGGAAAAAGTTCCGAAGCCGTTTTTATATCTCCTGTGACAATATCAATCTTATCTTCCAGATGATTATATGCAACACTTCTGCGTGCCATATCTGCACTTTCTTCCTGGATCTCCAGACCCGTAAAATGCTTCCCGTCTGTTTTGGCCTCCAGCAAAATCGGAATGATTCCTGTTCCAGTTCCCATATCCAGCACTTTCTCACCTTTTTTTACATTCGCAAATCCGCTCAAAAGTACCGCATCCATACCAAAACAAAATTTATTCGGATTCTGTATAATCTTATAGCCATTTCGTTCCAGATCATCCAGACGCTCATCCTGTTTTAATTCCACCATGTTTTTACTCCCTTACAAAATCAAATCGGGACATTCCCGTAATGGGATGTCCCGGTATTGTTCAATCAAACTCTATAATACAGAACCTTTGTCATGTCTTTCCATGGCTTCAAGCTGTTTCAATTCCGCATCATTGATATTCAAACGTTCTTTCTTACGTTTTGGACGGAATTTCAACTGGGAAACCGGATATTCTTTGATTTCTTTTTCATCATTATCCAATGTCACCACAATCTTAACAAGCTGACGAAGCACACTGACACTTGTCACTTCCCCACGAAAACCATCCAGTGTTGTTACACGATCACCAATCGCAGGAAGCTTACTGTTCAAATATTCATAAGTTTCTTCTTCATTCTTAAGACAACACATCAGTCGACCGCAGACACCGGAAATCTTTGTTGGATTCAAAGAAAGATTCTGCTCTTTTGCCATCTTAATGGATACAGGTGCAAACTCAGACAAATGGGTATGGCAGCAAAGCGGACGTCCACAGATGCCGATACCACCAAGAATCTTTGTCTCATCACGAACACCGATTTGACGCAATTCAATACGTGTTTTAAAAACGGATGCCAGATCCTTAACCAGTTCACGGAAGTCAATACGACCATCCGCTGTAAAATAGAAAAGAACTTTATTATTGTCAAATGTATATTCCGCATCAATCAGCTTCATCTCAAGCTGATGTTTTGCAATTTTTTCAAGACATATATTAAAAGCATTCTTTTCTTTTTCTTTATTTTTCATCTCAATCTCGTCATCTTCCGGTGTTGCCACACGGATGACTGGTTTCAGCGGCTGAATAACCTTGTCCTCTTCCACATCCTTTGGACCCACCAGCACAAGACCGTATTCCACACCACGTGCTGTTTCTACGATGACATGCTGCCCAATTTCAATATCCATATCCAGTGGATCGAAGTAATAAATCTTACCAGCCTGACGAAATCTCACGCCAATTACTTTTATCATGTTATTATTTCTCCTTCATTGCCAGGAGCATCATCTCCATGGCCACATCAAAATTCACATTGGCCGCCAGACGTTTCTTCGCCTTTTCCATGGACTCAATGATTTCATTTAAGCCTTCATACGACGAACGTTTCGCCTGTTCCATTAAAGAACGATACTCATCTTTATATACAATTGTGTTGGCATCTTTTGTCACTTTTAAAATAAGAACATCCCGATACCACACCATCATCATATCAATCACATCATTGATATCTGTTTTGTAAGCACTCAACCGTTTTACGGCTTCAACCACTTCATAGACTTCCATCTGGTGTACATTCTTCACAATATTCAGCACATGATACTGAAGATCATTAAAATCCTCCGATGAAGCCATAGAAATCGCCTTGCCAACAACTCCTTGAGAAAATGATGCACAGATTCGTGCTTTATAATCCGGCACTCCATATTCTTTTATCAGCAAATCCACAATCTTTTTCTGATCTACTGGTTTGAGATGAAATGTAATGCATCTCGAAAGAATGGTTGGAAGCATTGCTTCCAGATTGTTCGTCAACAGCATAATGATACCGTATTCCGGCGGCTCTTCAATAGTCTTAAGCAGGGCATTCTGTGCCTGCTCATTCATCTTCTCCGCCTCATCTACGATATAAATTTTATATTTACTGCTGTATGGCTTAATTGCCATATCTGCATTAATCTGTTTACGTATGTCATCCACACTGATCGTCATCGGCTTTTCATGCGTCAGCCACTTCACATCCGGCTGATTCCCGGAATCCATCTGATGACAGGAACGACACATATTACAGGAATCTCCATATCCTGCTTCACACTGAAGTGCTTTTGCAAACGCTTTCGCCAACAGATTTTTTCCACTGTCATTTGGACCCTCAAAAATATAGGCATGGGAAATTTTTTTACTTTTTAATGCTGTAGACATATGCTGAATAATCTGCTCATGACCAATAATATTTTTAAAGTTTGACATAAATGTGCCACCTCCCCCGATTATATACAGACAGTATATCATACTTTTTTTAAGAATACGAGCCTTGTCTATTTCTGATTTTTAAAATCTCTATGTCTAAATTCTAAAATATCCTTACGAATTTCTTGCAAACAATCATCCATGTGAATGTTCTCGTAAATTCGTTCAATCTCACACTGCTTAATTTTTTCTTCAGAAAAGTCTTCTGAGTCCGCAAGAAAACGTCGGCAATATTCCGCGTATTTTGGATTTTCCTGTTGTCTTTCCCTGTTTAACGCTCTCTGCAATCGTTCTCCATCTTCTACATTTATATAAATCGGAATCACATTTTCCTTTCCATAAAAAATGCGGATCTGGGCATAGGATTCTAATGTTCCAATAATGATTGCATCCTGATCACTGTTAAAATCCACCTGTCCATCATCCACTGTAAAATAACTCCAAATGCCATGAATCGTGTGATAATCCCTGCACTCAATCACTTTTCCAGCTTTTTTTAATGCTTCCAGTTTCTGTCCGGTCACAAAATGGTATTCTACGCCATCCTGCTCCCCTTCGCGCATGGGACGTGTCGTATAAGACACCACTGTTTTCAATCCTAACGTCTCGTCCTGAATCAAATGTTTAAAGATTGTATCTTTACCGGATGCACTTTTCCCCATGATGCAAAATAACTTTGACATCTTTATTCTCCTTTATATAACCGCCATGGACATCCAGTCCCTGACGTTCAAAATACTGTATCTGTTCGATCTGTGCACTTCCAAGAACTTCTCCCGGGACCAATAACGGAATGCCCGGCGGATAAAGATAAACATAATCCCCGATTATGCGTCCCTCAGCCTGTACAAGAGGTATTTCTTCCATCACCAAATCCACAGCCTCGTCTATTTCAAGCATACGCTCTGGAGCCCATAAACGTATCTCGAACGACTTTTCATCGAACCATATCCTCTCGGAAACATTACTTTCCAATTCGGAATCCATCTGTTCCAGTGCTCTGGCAAGCCGCTCCAGTCCTTCTTTAGAGTCCCCTGCCGTCGTCATTGCCAACACATGCTCTGCACAGACCATTTCCATCTGAAGTTTAAATTCATCCCGAAGCCGATCATACAGCTGCCGTCCATTCAAAGACGCATGAGTCGTTCCTATCACAAGCTTCCCAAAATCAAAATCTTCTTCCGGTGAATACAGGAATATATGTTTTAATCCGGACAGACGTTCTCGCAATTGTAAGGTTTGTTTTTTATATATTTCAAATGTCGCCGGACCTTCATTTTCCAGCCACGACATACACAGACTCATGGATGCCATCAACACATAAGATGGACTGGATGTCTGATAGGTCGCCAGCATCTTACGTATACGCTCTTTTGGTACCAGATTCCCCTGAATATGCAGCAGTGCTGTCTGAGTCAGTGCCGGCATGGTCTTATGAAGACTCTGAATAACGACATCGGCACCACAGTCCATGGCATCATCAAAACCGAGCCATCTCAAATGAGAACCATGCGCCTCGTCCACAATACACGGAATCCCCTTTGCATGTGCCGCTTTACAAATCCCTCTGACATCCGAAAATAACCCCTCGTAGGTTGGAGATGTAAAAATCACCGCCCGAATATCCGGATATGTTTCAAGTAAAGCTTCCACCTGATTGCATCGAAGCCCTTTGTATATTCCAAGAGTCTCATCCAATTCCGGCCAAATATATACCGGACGCAGACCATTTAACTCCAGGGCATGATAAACACTTGTATGGCAGTTTCTTGCCACAAGCACCCTGTCTCCGCGATGACAAACACCTGAAATAGCAGATAACAAACCGCCTGTGCTTCCATTGACCATGAAATGACTTTCTTCGGCTCCGTATAATCTTGCCGCGCGCTTCTGTTCCTGTAAGAGAATATCCTCCGCATCATGAAGGTTATCGAATCCGTCAATTTCTGTCAAATCAAACCCATATGGATCTGCCATAGACAGTATCTGCCGTTTATGCCCCGGCATATGAAAGGGATACGCTTCACTTTTACTATATTCGATTAATTTATTATATAAATTTTCTGTACTCATTTTCCCATCATAACATACAAACTTTCCTTTGGCAATGAAAGCACAAAAGTGTCCTTGTTTTGTATTTTTCATTGTGCTATGATTATCTGGTTGACCATAATTTCAACATATTTCTCATAAAGGAGGTTTTCTCATGGATACTTCATCCACCAATAAACTTGGAACCGAAAAGGTCAGTAAGCTCTTGTTTCAGCTTGCGCTTCCGGCGATTACCGCTCAAGTCATAAATATGTTATACAATATCGTCGACCGAATCTATATCGGTCATATCGAAGGCATCGGCGGACTTGCCCTCACCGGCGTCGGCTTATGTTTTCCAATCCTTATTCTCATTTCCGCATTCAGCTGCCTTATCGGTATGGGCGGTGCTCCTCAGGCATCCATCCGAATGGGTGCTCGTGATCATGAAGGTGCTGAAAAAATACTTGGAAACTGTTTTGCCCTAATACTCATCATGTCTGTTATTTTAACGGCTGTTTTTCTTGCCGGCGGTGAAACCATTCTCATGCTGTTCGGTGCCAGCAAAGATACACTGCCTTATGCCATGGAATATCTCAATATCTATGTCATTGGTACACTCTTTGTTATGATCTCCCTCGGCTTAAATTCATTTATCTCTGCCCAGGGATTTGCCAAAACCAGTATGATGACTGTCATGATCGGTGCCATTATCAATATCGTTTTAGACCCTGTATTTATTTTTGGACTGAAAATGGGTGTTTCCGGTGCCGCATTGGCCACCATCATTTCCCAGTGTATTTCTGCATTATGGGTATTAAAATTTCTCTTTGGTTCAAAAACCACACTGAAAATCCGACCAAAAAACATGAAACTGTCTGCCAAAATCTTATTGCCGGTTATTGCACTTGGTCTTGCCCCATTTATTATGCAGAGCACCGAAAGTCTCTTAAGTGTTTGCTTTAATACTTCTTTGCAGAAATACGGCGGTGACCTGGCTGTTGGATCCATGACAATTTTGGCAAGCTGTATGCAGATTTTAACTTTGCCGCTCTCCGGACTTGCCCAGGGTGCACAGCCGATCATCAGTTACAACTTTGGCGCAGGCAATAAAGACCGCGTCAAACAGGCTTTTCGATTATTATTCACCTGCAGTTTGGGATTTGCCATCATTTTCTGGCTCATCAATATGATTTTCCCACAGCTTTTCGTCGGCCTCTTCGCCAACGACGCAGCATTAAAAAATACAGCCGTATGGGCACTTCGCATTTACATGGCAACCGGATTCATGATGGGAATCCAGATGGCCTGCCAACAGACTTTTGTGTCCATTGGACAGGCAAAGATTTCTCTGTTTTTGGCATTACTGCGAAAAATCATTTTATTGATTCCTTTAATCTATATTCTGCCAAACTTCTTTGCAGATAAAGTCTTTGCTGTATTCTTAGCGGAACCGGTATCTGACTTTATTGCTGCATCCACCACATTTTTAATGTTTAAATGGCAGTTCGATAAGGTATTAAATGCACAGACAACCCTTAAAACACCTTAATCGGTAACATAACAAAAAAGCGTTAAAATTCGCACTGCGAGTTTTAACGCTTTTGTTTTATAATGCTTCGTCAATATAAATATATCCTAAAAATCGACGTCCGGATAAATAATCCGATCCATCTTTACTCATTTCGACTACATAAAAATAGCTTCCACCCCACTGAGATTCGGAAATTGTCACTGTATCTTCGTGGATTTCTTCAACGACAGCTACATGACCGCTATTGTGATTATAATCATCCCAGCAGGCAATCGCTCCCAATCTTGGTTCACTTCCATAAGCATAGGCGCCAACAGCAATGTTGTAGCTCCACCATTCACCGGCGTTACCATTACACAACATCGGTTCTCTTCCAAGAATCTCATACGCTCTGCCATACGCATAAGCTGTACAGTTTGGCATTCCCAGGCCAAATCGATAGTATAAATTCAGTTCATGATAATATGGATTATAACCATCCGGTGCCTCCAGACGAGGAATATAGTTTACCACTTCTTCTACAGCTTCTTCCTCTTCTTCCTGCATGATATTCACAATACGTTCACTGGTTGATTTTTCATATTTTGTCTGCTTAGGTCTTAAAGCAATTTCATTACTCTCTGTTTCAACTTCTTCCAAGATATCCCAAAGGGTTTCCTGAACAGTTTCTTTCTGATTGATCGGTTCCTCTATATCCATCGCATATGCCGGCATAGACATTGTTCCTGCCATTAAAATACATGAAAGCACAGCTGCCATAAGTCGATGTTTTAACTGGTTTAATTTCATTAAAAATCCTCCTTGTTTTGCACAAGGAGGTATTTTACATGACATTTATTGTTTTTGCAAGCTTTTATTAATCGTTCTGTAATAATTGTAATTTTTTTGTTATTATTATTCATTTTATTTAATAAAACCTATTTTATTTCATCACTATATATATTAAAAAAATAATAGCGTTATCCTCAAATTGCAATATAAACAAAAATATATTCAAAAAAAGGAGCTTTTTTAGTAAAAACTCCTTTTTATCCCACAATTATTTCACCAAAAAGATACTATATGCCTTTTTCATCTCTTCTTCCTTCGAACGACTAATCGGCACTTCAATGTCATGGTTTAAGATTACTTTGTTCTTCTGCAATTTTGTAATATTACGCATATTCACAATATAGCTGCGATGACAACAGATAAACACATCGGTCAACTGCTCCATCAATGAATCCAGTTTTTCCGATGTTCGATAAACCTTTGTTGCGGTATGAATTTCCGAAACACGCAGGCAACGCTCAATATAAATAATTTCGTCCTGAATCACCGCATACTTCACTTTTTGCCATGAAAAATTTAAATGCAAACTTTTTGAATGCCATAACGCTTTCAATGCTTTATGCAATGCCTTTGGCAAATATTCATCCAATTCTTTTTTGTCAATACACCACACATGATTTGTTGCGTAAACTTCACTAAAATGTTTTACATACGATGTAATATAAATAATCTGAGCCAATGGATAATAATAATTAATCTCTTCTCCAAGCTCAATACCGGATCCATCACCCAATTCAATATCCATTAAAATGATATCAAATCCTTTGGGTTGTTTCCTGTACGATTTTTTAAATGCCTGTGCCGAAGCAAATTCCACGATTTCATACGGTTCATCAATAGCCTCCGCAATCTTTTCCTTGATCAAACACCTGTGAATTTCCAAATCTTCACATACTGCAATCTCTAACATCTTCCCTTTTCCCTTCTGTGTTTCTTGCACCCAATAACCCTTTAATCTTTTTCCTCATTTCGAGGCAAATTTACTTCATTATAGACAATCAATTCTTGTTTTTCAAGTCAAACACAAAATGTATGAAAATTAAAACTTTCTCACCACAACATATGACATATAAACGTCAAATATGACATTATGCACAAATTTAGATTGTAAATTTTGTATATTTGTTATACACTAAAGTGGTAACGTTTGAATCAAGCGAGGTGCATCATGGAGAAAATGAACCAGTTCGATGTTCTGCTGCAAAACTCGAAAAAACAGGAAAAACGTGTTCACGACCTTGCTAATCATTTCTCTACTTTGAACTATCTTATACGAAATCAACATTTTCCAGAGGCAGAGCACTACATTGAACAACTAATTTTAGAATTTCTTTCAACTCAAGAAGAATTTGATCAGTTGGAGCATTATAAAAAACATCTATTATACCGACTCTACAGTTTAAAACATTTACTTCGATCAGAAACAACCGACATCGTGCTCGGTTACATTCGCCAGATCCACAGGCAATTGGATACTTTAATTCCGGAAATCTACTGTGATCATGCATTACTAAACGCAATATTATGCAAAAAGAAACTCGAGGCGATCGAGCATCACATTAATATCAATTATGTCATTTCTTTTCCAAAAGAAATCAGCATACCCGATCCTCAACTTGCAAGCGTTTTTTTCAATCTATTGGATAATGCCATCGAAGCTTGTCAGCAATCGCAGATACAAAAACCAATCATCCAGTTAAAAGTTGGATATAAAGGAAATATGTTAAGCATCCATATGCTGAACAGCAAAAATCCGACAATTCGCTTTTCCGGAAAAACAACCAAAAGCGATGATAAACGACACGGTTTTGGTCTTAAAATTATCAACAATATCGTTCGAAGCCGATTGGGCTACGTTCAGTATAAAGATTTGGGCGATATCTTCGAATCTCGACTCATGTTTGAAATATAAACTGCATACTACTATATCAAAGTTAATAAACCCCTTAATCGTTTACGGATTATCCAATACCATCCGTAAACCCCAAAAAAACGCATTCGAATTCGCCATCGAATGCGTTTTTTATTCATTATAAACGGTTCTCTTCCTATTCCTTCCAATGAAGTCGATGCAATTCCCCCAGAAGCTGCATCTGTTTAAAATTCTGCTGTCTGAGTGCTTCATAAAGCACAACCGCTACAGAGTTTGAAAGGTTCAGTGAGCGGATATTTTCAAGCATAGGAATACGCACACAAGTTTCCTCATAATCCACGAGAATCTCTTCCGGAATCCCCGCACTTTCCTTTCCGAACATAATATAGGCATCTTCTTCAAAACGAACATCTGTATACACATGTTTTGCTTTCGTTGTTGCCATATAAAGCTTTCCCTGACATTCCGGATTCTTTGCGAGAAAATCTTCAAAATCTTCATATACCGTCACATCAAGATCCTTCCAATAGTCCATGCCTGCACGACGAAGCTGTTTTTCATTAATCTGGAATCCCAATGGTTCGATCAAGTGAAGTCTTGAACCGGTTGCCACACAGGTTCTTCCGATATTTCCCGTATTTGCCGGAATCTCCGGTTCTAATAATACGATATTTAACATTTAAATCAATCCTTTTTCTTTACGAATTTCTGCAACAAACTTAGCCATACGGTCCGTCGCATGTTTTAACTCTTCCAATGAATAGGCATAGGAAATACGCAGGAACCCTTCTCCGCAGTCACCAAATGCCGTGCCTGGCACTACCGCAACTTTTTCTCGTTTAAGTAATTCCATAGCAAATTCATCCGATGTCATTCCAAGTTCTTTAATGCTTGGGAAAATATAAAATGCACCAAATGGCTCAAACACTGTCAATCCCATCTTGCGAAACGTGTGCACGAGGAAACGTCTTCTCTGATTATAAGATTCACGCATTTCAGCCACATCTTTATCACCGTTTTTAAGAGCTTCAACAGCCGCATACTGGCTGGTCGTCGGTGCACACATAATGGCAAACTGGTGAATTTTAAGCATCTGTTCCAGAATAATATGAGGTGCGCAGGCATAGCCCAGACGCCATCCGGTCATAGCATAAGCCTTTGAAAAACCATTAATCAGAATGGTTCTCTCACGCATGCCAGGAAGGGATGCAATGCTCACATGTTCTGTTCCATATGTTAATTCACTGTAAATCTCATCCGACATAACAATAATATCTTTTTCAATACAAACTTCAGCAATCTCTTCAAGATCTTCTCTGCGAAGTACCGAACCTGTCGGATTATTTGGAAACGGCAAAATCAACACCTTTGTTTTCGGTGTGATTGCTGCCAGCAATTCTTCTTTTGTCAAACGAAATTCATTCTTTTCCTGAAGTTCAATGACTACAGGCACCCCGCCTGCCAAAATGGTACATGGATGATAAGACACATAACTTGGCTGCGGAATAATAACCTCTTCTCCGGGATTAATCACAGCTCGAAGTCCAATATCAATGGCCTCCGAACCACCAACCGTCACCATCACTTCTGTGTCCGGATCATAATCCACCTGACATCGGCGTTTCAAATAACGACTGATTTCTGTTCGAAGTTCCTTCAAGCCTGAGTTCGACGTATAAAATGTACGTCCTCTCTCCAGAGAATAAATACCTTCCTCGCGAATATGCCACGGTGTATCAAAATCCGGTTCACCAACACCAAGAGAAATCACATCCGGGTCATTCATTTCAGTCACTAAGTCAAAAAATTTACGAATTCCTGATGGTTTAATACTTACAGTACGTTCTGCTAACGGATTTCTCATGGGCTAATTAACATCCTTTCACGTGGAATCTGGGAAACAAGAATGGTTCCATGTTCTTTATATTTCTTCAATACGAAATGTGTCGCTGTACTAAGTACAGAATCCAATGGAGATAACTTATCCGACACAAACATGGCAACTTCCTGCAATGTCTTTCCTTCCAGCATAACCATCAAGTCAAAACCACCGGAAATCAAATAAACCGCATTCACTTCGCTGAAGTTATAAATGCGTTCGGCGATCTTATCAAAGCCCTGACCACGCTGTGGTGTCACTCGTACTTCGATCATCGCAATCACTTTTTCATTATTGGTTTTATTCCAGTTAATTAATGTATGATAACCACAAATAATCTTATCCTGTTCCATCTCAAATATGGCCCGGGATACATTCTCTTCTGTATCACCCAAAAGTAAAGCCAGATCTTCCACACTAACTTTACTGTTTTTCTCCATAATCGTCAAAATTTTCTGTTTTAAATCGCTCATTCTACATATCCTCCAAAAAATTGACTTTATATAATTCATCCGTCTTTGGTGGTTCCAGATAACGGGTCTCATCCACATCATAGATAATAATCTTATCATTATTATCTGTAAACTTGCCCACCACCGCGCTATGAATGTTTTTCTTTGCCAGATATTCCACCAGATCATGGCCTTTATCACAGGCAATGAGCATGGAACCACTGGAAATCAACTGGTATGGATTCAGGTCAAAAAATTCACAGATTTCTACAGTTTCCTGTTTTAACGGAATTTTTTTAAGTTCCACTGCAAGACCAACTCCACTGGCGGCTGCCACTTCCCAAAGCGCACCGAACACACCGCCTTCGGTGATATCATGCATGGCAGAAACACCAAATTCACGGGCCGCCATCGCTTCATCCACAACAGAAATATACTGAATAAACCCTTTGGCACGATCCACAAAATCCTGACTGTAATGTCCTCGAAGCGCCTTCTCTTTACCCGATGCAATAATTGATGTTCCCTCAAGACCAATCCATTTTGTAATGACAATATCCTGTCCTGGTTTTGCACCATTTGTAAACAACACCTGATCTTTTTTTACTTTTCCCACGCCGGTGACTGTAACAATCGGCTGATTAACCGCCGGTGTAACCTCTGTATGACCTCCAAGAATTTCTATATGCAGTTTTTCGCAAGCCGATTCCATCTCTTTCATAAGATCTTTCAAATCCGCTTCCTCCGCACTTGGCGGCAATAATATCGTTAAAAGTAATCCAATGGGTTCTGCACCGGCCGTTGCGAGATCATTGGCCGTTACATGAACCGCAAGAGTACCTATGTCTGTCAACGCACCTGTGATTGGGTCTGTCGACATAACAAACACCTCATCCGGCTCAAGCTGCAATACGGAGCAGTCTTCTCCCACACCCGGATGCACAAGAACCTCTTCTCTTTTAAATCGAATCTGTTTAAATACCGAACGTTTCATCACGTTTTCCGGCACTTTTCCTATCTTCATGTTAAAAACTCCTTATATCAAATGTTGTTTAGAAAAAGGATACCACAATCCCTGCCAACATAGAAATAACCAATATAATAACAATAACGCGAGAAATGAATTCTCTCTGTTTTTTATTCATCTTCATTCAACTCCTCTTTTACGAACCGTACGAGACATCTGACCATGATTTAATATAATACGATCGATCAAACGTGATGCCTCACTTCGTGTTAATGTCTCAACATCACTATTAATGCTTATTTTATGATATTTTATTAATTCATTCAAGTATTCTTTTTGCCGATTTGTCGCCGGCTGTACCTTCTTTTCCTTCACATGAAGGCTCTCCGGAACAAATAATTCACCATACGTATTCCCATAATAATGTTTCAACGTCTGATAAATCTTTGCTGTTGCCAATGCATCGTGATACGCTCTATGTGCGGACGTATTCACAATCCCATAATGGTCACACAGACTTTCAAGACTTCTGGAGGACAACTCCGACAGGACTTTTCGTGCAATTTTCAATGTGTCAATGCCTGCTTTTTCAAAATTCATATAATATTTTTTTGCATATCGGCGCATAAACCGATAATCAAACATTAGATTATGTCCGAGTATCGGATAGTCCTCACAAAACTGAAGAAAATCAAAAACGATTCGATCTGTAGGTCCGGCTGCAGCCACCATTTCATTGGTAATCCCGGTAATTTCAGTAACTGTCTCCGAAATTCTCTGATCGGGTTTAACCAAACGCATAAATCGATCGACCACTTTGCCCTCAATCACTTTAACAGCACCAATCTCGATAATTTCATCTTTGTCCGGTGAAAGACCTGTTGTTTCCAAGTCAAAACAGACATATGATGTCATGCTTATATCATCTTTTTCCATTATAACTCCACCTCGAGGTTACGACTCTTATAGGTCAACGGATCTCTATTGAGGTAGTCAAACCATACGAAAACCGGACGTTTCACATCTTCCTCATCTTTTGCCAGAATATTAAAATCAAAACGCTCAATATGAGTCATTCTCTGAATTTGTTTCGTTGTATAATGTTCATAACCTTTAAAATATTTTTCCCGATTCTCTTCCTTTCGGAAAAATTCCACATAGGAAGCCGTGTAAGGATCCTGTTTCGATGCCCATGACGGTCGACTTTTCACATTTTCTCTTAAATACAAATCATAAGTTAAAATCTGTTCAAAAACAAGTGTTTCTTCTATATTAAATAGAGTCTTTACAAATTTCAATAAAATCTCATATCGAGCCATTCTCGAATGACTGATTCCATTAAAATTCTGTTCTTCATACCAGCATGCAATGGCATGATACATATCAAAAGCCGTATCAAACTTCTTCTCCAGCCAATCCAGACTATTTTCAAACTGACGGCTGTTATAATAAACTTCGACCATCTCTTCTACGCCTTTCAGAATAAGAAGCTCATCATAACTCAGCCATTTTGTCGCCATAATCTCATATGGAGGCTCCGGACGATAGATCAGACCATAATCTAAAGCCCTTTCACGCATATACGATCCTTTCAATACTTTCAAAAATCCCAACTGAAACTGTTCCGGTTTCAGAGCATAAACATCATTGAAAGACCGTTTAAAACGCTTCAGATCTTCAAAAGGCAATCCAGCGATTAAATCCAAATGTTGATGAATATTATGTCCCTCATGGATGCGTTTGACAACATTCGACAGTTTTTCAAAAGATACATAACGACGGATTTCCTTTAAGGTCTCCGGACAGGTCGACTGAACACCAATCTCCAACTGAATCAACCCCGGACGAAGCGTTGCCATAAATTCCAGTTCTTCTTCTGTTAATAAATCTGCTGTCACTTCAAAATGAAAATTGGTCTTGCCTTTGTCCTGCGCTTTGATAAACTTCAAAATCGCCATGGAATGTTCCCGCTTACAGTTAAATGTACGATCCACAAACTTCACCTGAGGAATTTCCCAGTCAATAAACTGCTGAAGTTCAGATTTTACAAGCTCGATATCCCTGAAACGCACTTTCTTCTCCACAGAGGACAAACAATAACTGCACTGGAATGGACAACCGCGGCTTGTTTCATAATAAATAATCTTATTCTTAAAGTTCTCCGGTTTTGTATAGACGAAATTCAATCGACTCATATCGACGAAATCTCTCGGAGGTTGCATACAAATCACCGCGTCTGCATCACCAGATTCGTCCGCATATTTTGTCGAATCATGACGATAACCAATCCCCTGTACACGGGATATTTCCTGATCTCCATTCCATACCGCCATCATGTCTCTAAACGTATCTTCCCCTTCACCATACATCACGCCTTCAAGAAAGGCACATCGCTGCAGCCGCTCTTTCACATCAAAAGAAACTTCTGGTCCACCAAACCAGATATGTATCTGCGGTGCTACCTGATATAACCATCCCGCAACTTGTTCAACAATGCCAATATTCCATATATAGCATGAAAAGCAGACCACGTCCGCTTTTTGCTGATATAGATCTCTAAAAATCTCTTCCGGATACTGATTGATTGAATATTCCATAAGCTGTATTTGAGATTCATATACACCACTATTGGCTTTCAAACTATAAATTGCAAGGTTCGAATGAATATATTTTGCATTTACTGCGACTAATAGTACTTTCATAATTTCACATAAAATCCCCATATCTTCAATGTTTACAGGATTTTTCCTTTCTTTTATTACCTTACTATATTCTTTTAATTAGTCAATAGTCAAATCCAATAAAGTATGGTATAATATCTACACGTGCTGCGCATTATTTCGCACGCTAACTATTTTAAACTTTAGATCCGAAAGGAGTTTTTATTATGAGATATGAAGGTGCTGTTTATCGCCCACCAAGTGAAGCACGAAGCCTGATCCTTCAGTTGACCATTGGCTGTGCACGTAATGAATGTACATTCTGTAAAATGTACAAGGACAAAAAGTTCCGTATCCGTGATTTGGATGAAGTTGTTGAAGATATGATTCTTGCGAAACGATGCTATATGTTTGACATTGACCGCGTATTCCTGGCCGATGGCGACGCATTGATCTGTAAGACCAGGGATTTGATCTATATTATGGATAAGATTCATGAAATTCTTCCAACGGTAGAAAGAATTACCATTTACGGTGCTCCAAGGGATGTTCTTGTAAAGACACCAGAAGAATTACGTCAGCTCAAAGAAGCTGGTCTGGACATGGTTTATATGGGTGCTGAATCCGGTTCCGACAAAGTTCTTACAGCTGTTAAGAAAAAAGCGACTCAAGCTGAGATTATCGAAGCTGGTCTTAAATTAAAAGCTGCAGGTATTAAACAGTCCATTACACTGATTTCCGGTCTCGGCGGTGTTGAAAACCTTGAAGAGCATGCCATTGAATCTGCAAAACTCATCTCTGCCATCAAGCCGGAATATGCAAGCCTTTTGACATTGCTCATTGAACCTGGCACACCGCTCCATCACGAATGGAAAGCCGGTAAGTTCCATCCATTAGAAGGTCCGGATGAGATCTTTAAAGAGATGACTTTATTCCTTAAAAACATCGACAGCGAAGGAACCATCTTCCGCGCTAACCATGCATCCAACTATATCCCACTCGGTGGTACATTCAACAAAGACATTCCTGCATTGCTCGCACAGATTGAACGTGCTGTAGAAAGTCGTCGTTTCCGTCCGGACACATGGCGTCAGTTATAGGAGGTTGCCACATATGATTAAAAAAAATCGCATGATTTTAAAAATCACCAGTGCTATTCTTCTTGTTCTGGCACTTCTGGCGGCGATTTCCTTATCACAAAGCATTTTGAATATTCTTGCTGTTTTTGAATATATGACAGCCTCCAAAGAAAGCATGGAATTCACATTATATTTCCTGATTTTGAGTTTACTCGCTGTTGTTTCTCTTGTTTTACAGCTTGTTGCCGGTGTCAAAGGTTTAAAAGCCAGCTCCGGGAAAGATTATCCAGACAGCTGCAAAACCTATGGAACACTTTTAATCATTCTTCAGATTGTAAGTATGGTTATTAATATGATTCTCGGCGGTTTTAATATGTCTCAACTTATTGGCAATGGTTTGAGTCTGATTATCCTGATTCTTTATACATCCAGCGCTGGCAAATTAACTTATTAATTTGATTTAAAATATCTTTAAACCAAAAAACGATGTCGAAAAATTCCGACATCGTTTTTTCTTTTTGAATAGATTAATGACATCCATGGCTTCCACAGCTGCCGCCATGTCCACCACAGTTATGACCTTCTTCATGATGATGATCTCCACAGCTATGGCCTTCACCATGTCCATGATGATTACACTGTACATTTGGATTATATACAAGACTTCCCGCAAGGAATGCTGCCACCTGCATATCTGCATCACCAAAAGCTCCGCCAAACAGCTGGATGCCCGCTGCTGCAAGTGCATTTCTGGCACCGCCGCCAATACCGCCACAAATAAGGACATCGACACCTGCTGCTGCAAGAAATCCTCCCAAAGCACCATGACCCTGCCCATTTGTGCTGACAACTTCTGAAGATACAACTTTTCCATCTTCTACATTATAAATCTTAAACTGTTCCGTATGTCCAAAGTGCTGAAATACCTGTCCGTTTTCATATGTTACTGCAATCTTCATATTCTGATCTCCTTTCGATTTATACGCCTTATGTTCACATGACTTTTTGCCCAAACACGGATCTTCACAAAGCATATAATTACCGCCTTCTATTTTTAATGACGTCCCTTCAATTAAAAAACGTGCCATCTTTTTTCGGGCTTCCGTATATAATGCCTGTATCGTCGATCGTGAACCTTCCATCTTCCGGGCACAATCTTCCTGAGAATATCCCATATAATCAATGAGCCGGATGGTTTCATATTCTTCGACAGTTAAAACAATCCCATCGCTCTGATGATCCTGTCCACGAAACCGATCACATAACGGCAATCGACATACTTTTCGACGCTTCGTTGGTCTGGCCATGAAAACACTCCTTTCTTAATATAGAATAACTCCATTATTAACATATGTCAATAATGGAGTTTCAATTTAATTCTACCTATATTCTCATGTAGCCAGATCAAACATCCCGTGTAATGTTCTTCAGCCATTTACCTGATTTATAACGCCTATGTGAA
>JAFOYH010000001.1 GCA_017391465.1 Lachnospiraceae bacterium
ACATGGAAAAGATAAAGAAATATTTAAAAGACAAAAAAGCCTTTGAGTGATGTTTAAGACTCAAAGGCTTTTGACGTTTAAGACGAAAAGTTTAACGAATAACGATATAAATAGAATACAGAATATAGGACGCAACACAAAGAACGCCTATAAAACGTCCCATTTCTTTTCGAAGTTTACAATAAATAAAGATAATGGTTGTGGATCCGATCAAAAGAGGAATATCGATAAGTGCAAGGGCATCGGCTGAAATTGGATGGATGGAAGAGGAAAGACCAAGGATAAACATAATATTGAAAATGTTAGAGCCAACTACATTTCCAAGAGCAAGGCCGCTTTCTCCTTTTCTGGAAGCAGTAACGGAGGTTACGAGTTCCGGAAGAGAAGTTCCAATTGCAACGATGGTCAAGCCAATTAATGTTTCGCTGAGACCAAATGTTGTGGCGATGGCACAGGCATTATCAACAACAAGATCACCGCCTAAAATAATACCTGCAAGACCAATAGCGATATAAAACAGACTGGTATGCATAGGCAGAGAATGATCTTCCATTTCATAATCTACAGGATTACGAATGGCAGATATCACCGTTGCAATAAGATAGATCACCATAATTGCGAGAAGAAGTAAACCTTCGATTCGTGCCAGATTATGGTCCTGAATGAGAAAGAACAATAATACAGAACCTAAGATAGCTATTGGAAAATCTCGTTTCATGATGGTTGCATCGACATTAAAAGGTTTAATTATGGCACAGACACCAACGATTAAGACAAGATTAAAAAAGTTTGAACCAATAACATTACTTAAAGCAAGTTCGTTACTTCCGGCCAGACCGGCAGTAATACTGACAGCAGCTTCCGGAGCACTGGTTCCCATGGCGACAATGGTCAGACCGATGATGACGGTAGGAACTTTTAAAAGATGTGCAATTGCTGAACTGCCGACAACAAAGTAGTCAGCACCTTTAATTAAAAAAATAAAGCCGACGATTAATAATAAATACATCATAGTGGATGATTTTCTCCTTTTTTATTTAATATTCTTCAATGATGTGAATTTCCAGAAAATCAAAGTTGATGGTCTCGACAAAATTATCCTGAGTAAAACGGGTTTTACAATGTTTTTGGAATTCACGAATGTTGGCATCCAGCCAGATTGGTTGGGAAAGATCGAATGCAAGGCTGGCTTCACCAATTGCATGAAAGATCCGTTCAGTACGCGTCATCTGAAAATCATATTCACAAATAACAGTATCTTGCAGCAAGTGATTATCTTTAAATAATTTAAACCATATACGCACAGAATCTCAACTCCTTTTCAATAGAGAATTATATCGAAGACAGAACGGCTTCGCAAGAATAATTTGTGAAAAATAAGTTACATATGTCGTTTCCTGTGCTATAATCAATGAGAAACAATCGGAAGATACAGATTTTGAATGTCTGAATATAGAGCGAGGGAGTAAACGTTATGGATAAGATTAAGAAGTTTTTGAATCATGTCTTTATCGATGGCTTAAGCGGCATGGGACTTGGACTTTTTTCAACGTTAATCATTGGAACCATCATGAAACAGGTGGGAGATCTGATCGGCGGTAATGTTGGTATGTATATATCTGTATTTGCAATGATTGCACAGCGACTGACAGGTGCGGGAATTGGTGTTGGCGTTGCATTTAAATTTAGAGAGTCTGTCTATGTAACATTGTCCTCGGCAGCAGCGGGTATGATCGGGGCTTATGCCAGCCAGATTGCAGCGGGCACGTTTTTGTCGGAAACAGGTGCCATTGTTTTAACTGGACCGGGTGAACCGTTAGGTGCATTTATTGCAGCCATTGTTGGAATCAAAATGGGACATCTTGTTGCCGGACGTACGAAAGTGGATCTCCTGGTTACACCTGCAGTCACCATAATGTCAGGTGGGATCGTCGGTCTGTTTGTGGGCCCCCCAATCTCACAGTTTATGACATGGCTTGGTGCGATCATTAACTGGGGAACAGAACAACAGCCGATAATTATGGGTATTGTAGTATCTGTTATTATGGGAATGGTATTGACTCTGCCAATTAGTTCGGCTGCGCTTGGAATTATTCTTGGGTTGAATGGTGTGGCGGCTGGAGCAGCAACCATTGGATGTTGTTGTCAGATGATCGGATTTGCAGTCAGCAGTTATCGGGATAATGGTTTTGGCGGTTTGTTATCGCAGGGACTTGGGACAAGTATGCTTCAGGTTCCCAATATTGTCAGACATCCATTGATTTGGTTTCCACCAATCATTTCATCTGCAATTCTTGGTCCGATTGCCATTTCGCCATTATTTAATATGGTGAATAATGCAACAGGTTCCGGTATGGGAACATCGGGACTTGTCGGACAGATTATGACCTATCAGACTATGTGTGTATACGAAGCACCAAAGATGGTTTTGATCAAAATATTGATATTTCATTTTATATTACCAGCACTCATTACATGGAACGTGGCACAGGGCATGCGCAAAATGGGATATATTCATGAAGGAGATATGAAATTAGAAGTATAAATTTATTTAGGGAGATTTTTTATGGCAAACTTAATTGAACAATTTTCACACATGGGAGCAATCATTGTTGCAGTGATTGCCTTTACCGTTTTTTATTTGACACAAGTATGGAAATCTATCCGTGTCGATAAGTCTTATGGCGAACAGATTATGGCAGTTAAACAGCCCAAAAAAGAAATGTTGACATTGTTATTTATTGTTATTGTAGGTATAGCGGTCATTTATCGTCTGTTCGTTGAATATCAGACACCAAATGACGCCATGCCGGAAAGTTATTATCAGGTCTTGATGGGAGCGGTGGTTCTCGTTGCCGGATTAATTCTTTTTATTGTTATTCGTACAATCAGTCCGACAAAGTTATTTACGAATGGTGTTTTGGTACATGATTATGGTTATGTATCATGGGATGATATCAAGTCGATTGATAAGACGCCAAAAGGTCAGTTTCAGGCATTTCTTGTAAAGCCAAGACAATTTAAGGGAAAGACATTTTACATCAATTATGACGCAGCTCAGGAAGAAGAATTGATTACAATTTTTAGAAAATACATATATTAACAAACTTAAGGAGGCTCCCATGGGGACAAAATCGCATATTTTAATTCATGATATCATCGAAGGTCACGAAGAACGAATGATGAATTTAAAGAAGTTTTATCCGTTTTTCAAACTTTGTGAACACTCGTTGAATCAGTTCAGAGAAGGACGCTATGAAGGCATAGATATGGGATATGTGACCATGGCTGTCCTCCGATTTTTTATTGAAGAGAATAGTTTTAATGATCGAAAAGTTACATATAAAGAATACGAGGATTTTTTAAGAGAGTTGCTGTATCGCGATTTTGATTTTAATGAAGATGAGACAGCCGCATTGGAGTTGATTCAGTATATATTTGATAAATTATTGAATGATGGACGTCCGTTTCATTATGATTACTATGAACCAAAAAGCAGACAGAAAAAAACGGGAAGAACACGTTTGATTGAGAGTCATTATCAGGATGGAATGATCGGGTATAGCATTTCGCCGGATGCCATAGAATTTTATCTGGATACAAAAGAAACCAAAGATGAAAGTAAGATTACGATTGAACAAATTCTTCTTAGTAAGATGATACGTTCACATAATTTTCGCGGTGGTCTGGATGTGATTCGACGGATCAACAGTGAAGTGACACGATTGATGTTGAAACAAAACGAAATTGTTACGTTGCTCAGTCATAATATTTTTGAAGGGATTGAAGCACTGGAGGACTTTTCAGACCGCGGTTTGAAATGGTTTGATGAGGAACAAAAGCTTTTTGATTCGAATCTCGAATTGGTAAAAAAAGCGTTGTTAAAAGCCAGAGAAGAAAATTATCAGCATCAGTCAATGGAAGAAATATTCTATCTTAATCAGGAACTAAAAAGAGTGATGGAACGTCATGAAGCTTTGCTGGCTGCCTGTACAGAACTTCAGGTCAAAGCAGATGAAATGATGTTGAAAGCAAAACGCAGTCGTTTCCGTAAACGTATGGATTTTTCGGATCTGCTTCGAAAGGCTATGGAGCAGGACAATCTTAGCTTGCTTGAACCGATGGCTGCACCAATGTTTGGAATAAAGATTCGAAAAACATTTCAGATTGGAAGATTGGATGATTTGCTTTTGTGCCGGCCGGAAGGGAATGAAAGCGGAGAAGCTGTTGCAGAAGGAATTGAAGAAAACTATGTATTCGAGGATGAAGTTGAGGATGAGCGAATTCAGCATAATTATCAGATGTTTTTAAAAATTCTGTTTGATGCTTTACTTCATAAGAAAACATTAACTTTGGGTGAACTACATCATTTATATGTTATGAAGCTTACAGAGAATGTTTTACGAAATGGAGATTATTATGCATTTTTGGTTCATTTATCTCAGAAAGCGGGATATACGCTGGCAGAGGTGAAAGAAAAACCGGATACGTTTTTGGAAGAAATTATGGCAGAAATGGTGAAAAAAGATCGTCAAAAAGAATACGAAGATTTAAGGTTTACTCTTGAATTTCTGCCAGATGAAACAGTTTGTCTGGGAGATCTTGGATATTTGACAAATATACGATTTGAAAGGCAGGGAATATGATGGATAACGCAAATCTGGATAAGGCGATGGAGATTTTTGCACTGCTTATTGTGGGTGAAGAAGTCAGCAGTGCAAAGCATGTCGATTTGTATGAGGAATATCGAAACAACAGTGAAGTTTATGATATTTTAACATCGGTTCTTAAAAAATCAAATTTAAGCTTATATGAATTTGGAAATAGTCTCTATGTGACAGCAGGCGATGGAAATCGTATTTTTGGATTTACCAATGACGAATTAAAACGAACCATTGGTTTGAGATTAAACAGGGAACTTTATCTGGCCTATTTTATTATTTACAATACGATCTTATTATTTTATCAGGATTCCGGAAGCTTTTCTTATACAGATTATGTGCGAAGTGAAGATGTAATCACTCAAACAGACAGTTCCATGAAGCAGGCACTAAAAGCATTGCATGGAAAAGCACTTAATGAAATCGAAGAGAATAGTTTTGAGACGTTAGCAGCCCTTTGGGATGAACTTCCGTTGATTCCGG
>JAFOYH010000138.1 GCA_017391465.1 Lachnospiraceae bacterium
ATAAAAAGTCCTCTCGGTATCGAAAGGACTTTTTATTTAACTATCATCTCTTTTTGCGCATCGTTGAAAGCACCATTCCGAAAATGGCTGCTGCAGATAATACAAGAACTGCAATCATCACCTGAGTTATACTTGAATCTCCCGTACCTGGTGTATCATTTTTCTGAGGATTTGAAACAACAGGTTTCTTTGTTTCAGGTTCTTCGTCCTTCAATTCATCGTCTGTCTCAGTCTCTACGATTTTCACATAACCATCTGCGATATATTTTGTCAGTTCATCTGTCATGGCTAAAATCAAATCACCATCGCCATTAACCGCAAGACCACTTGTTGTCACTTCCGGAATAACATAAGCTTCCAGGGACATCTTTTGCAGGATTTCGTTACAAAGATCAAAAGCTTCTTTTGCCAATTCAGGAACTTCTTCATCCGGAATCGCATCAAGGATATCTTTTAATGGAGTGCTCTCATCTGCATCAACACCACGTTATTTCAACAAAAGACGAAGTGCCTTGTGATATTCATCCTGATAATTTCTGCGTGTATCCGTATCCAGATAAAACTTGCCTGCATTAAAAATCATACGTGGTATATTATCTGTTACGGAGTATCGTACATAAGTCAGATTTTCATTCGAACAAATTATTTCAATCTGTTCATCTGCGATCTGCTTAACCGGATTATCCAAATATTCTCCTGTTTCAGGATCGAATGGCTGTGTATAGAAAAGTGCCGCGCCATCTTCACCGTTCTTTCCTGTAGAATCTCCTGCTGTTATTGTTCCTTTAACTGTCAACTGACCTGGTGTATTTTTTTTAGTAACAGATTCACCTGTTTCAGGATCTCTTGATACATTTGCTGTTAATGTAAGTTCAATATAAGCACCACCTCCTGCAACAGCGCCCTGACCGCTCGCATTGCCGCCGGTGACATCGCCGCCTACCGTAACATCCGATGTTGCCATCATATAAACACCATCACCACCACGGCCGGAGGTCATATACTCATAATCTGTACCTTCATCTACGATATTTGGAGTGACATTCGGATCTGCAATCTGATCACCGCCTGCAACATTACCGGACACTACTACTTTCGCTGCATCTTCTGCTTCAATACCGCCACCGGCATAACCATATGTTCCATAGGCGTCACCGCCATATACATTACCATCGACTTTTACCTGTGCATTTTCATCTGCTTCAACACCGGCACCACCATCGGAAAAGCCGTCCGGATCACTCATCGTACCTGCATAAAGATTTCCGTCTTCATCCGGTGCAAGTCCATCACCGCCATATACATCACCTTTCACCATTACAACGGTATCATCAGACGCATCAACACCATCCGCACCATGGCCGCCATATACATTGCCATTAACAGTAACATTGGCCTTGTCATCCGCATCAATTGCATCTTCCTCTTTCGAGCCTACATTGCCATTTACTTTAACAACGGATTGGTCATTCGCATCGATACCGTCTAGCTGACCGGAGACATATCCATTTACAGTCACATTCACACTGTCATATGTATTTAATGCCGCTTCATATTCAGAACCGTTAATGTCTGCGTTGACGATCACGTCACCTGCTCCGCCGAAATATACATCGGTCAATGTATATTCTTTTCCGTCAATCGTATAGGTCTGACCAATATTCGCTGTAAGCATACCTGCGCTTTCATTGGTAATATTACCGCTTAAAATAATACGCACTTCTGCTTCTGTATCCTGAAAAGCATTGGATAACTTGTCATAATCATCCACATTGTCCCATGTAGCTGCTGTCGCTGAAACAGATAAACTTAATGCCAATGTGCCCGCTATAAATGTTGTCAAAAACTTTCTTTTTTTCATTCTTATGCCTCCTCCGTCACTGACTATTTATTATGAGTTATTCCGCATCAAAATCTACATGATATGCCTTGTCACCATCATGAATAACCAAAGTTTTCAGATCAATCTGATCCTCTAGGTTTTCAATACGCACTTCATAGGATATTGTTTCGCTTTTCTTAATAAGACACAAAAACATACCCAAATCCTGTTCATCAGCTTCATCACATACATCTGCATAAAATTCTCTGCCGCTGATTTCACCCGGATATCCGGATTTTTTAATCTTTTCTTCAATTAAACGATAAAATTCTTCCATACTCATTCCTCCTGTAACAAGTGCTATTATAACAAATCATTGTATATACAACAAGAATAATTTAAAAAAGCTTTCCCAAAACTTAGTTCAGGAAAGCTTTTTATCTGGATTTAAATGGCTAAATTTTTATTCGTTTCATTTTAATGTGTCTGACATCCGCAGCTGCATTCTGTCACTCCGCCGCGATTCGCGGCACAGGCTTCTGCATTTGGGCAGCCAATACATGTCACACCACGTTTTTTCTCTTTATATATATAAGTTACTGCAGCGCCAAAAATCATCAGAATCATGCCTGCTACGATAACATTCATCATATCCATCCCTCCAATGGTGTCAGAGACCCTTAACTTAATTTATATTCTGCTGCAAATTTTGCCTCCGTCTTTTTGATCAAACCAATGATTACAGCCGCAATAGCTCCGACTGCGATAAGACCCGGTACAAATCCGGCACCAACAGCACCTGTTGTGATCAATGTTCCAACCTGATATACGAAGAACGCTACTGTATATCCTGTTGCAAACTGAAGACCAACACCGCCCCAGAACCATTTTGCATCACCAATCTCAGAGTTCATCGCACCGAGAGCTGCAAAACATGGTGGTGTAAACAAGTTAAACATCAAATATGCAAGGGCTGCAACGGATGTAATCCCCATAGTCACTGCAACTTCATTGGCACCGCCAACGAGCGCAAGTTCTTCGGTATCAATAAAGTTTGTTAATGCGTAACATACAGCCAATGTTCCAACAACATTTTCTTTTGCAATGAAACCTGTAACTGCTGCCGCTGCGAGCTGCCAGGCTGCCACACCAACGATTGGCACTAAAAGTACAGCAATCGGAGATGCAATCCCTGCAAGGATGGATGTGCTTTCCATACCTTCTTCAACAAGCTGTAACTGCCAGTTAAAGGACTGCATGATCTGAACAACTGTATTACAAACAAGAATAATTGTACCGGCTTTAATGATATAAGATTTACCACGGGATAACATCGAAACAAAGGCTCTCTTTAAGCTTGGAAGCTTATATTCCGGAAGTTCCATGATAAAGAAAGATTTTCTGTATTTGTAACCTGTGATCTTATTTACTAACAATGCGCCAAAGAAAATGATTAAAATCCCCATAAAGTACATGAGTGTTCCCACCCATGTTGCATCTGCGAAGAATGCACCGGCAAAAAGTGCGATGACCGGAAGCTTCGCACCACATGGCATAAATGGTGTCAGCATTGCTGTTGCACGACGTTCTCTTTCATTACGAATCGTACGGCAAGCCATAACCCCAGGGATTGCGCAGCCTGTACCGATAACCATAGGGATAACGGATTTACCGGAAAGACCCACACGTTTGAAAATTGGATCCATAACAACAGATACACGCGCCATATAACCGCAATCTTCCAATAATGCGATCAGGAAATACATAACCATAACAAGCGGAAGGAAACCAACAACGGCACCTACACCGCCGATAATGCCATCCACAAGCAAGGACTGTAAGAATGGAGAAGCTCCGCTGACCATACCGGAAATCATTTCCTGGAAAGATTCAATCCAGCCAACCAATGTATCTGCAATAAACGGACCAAATGAAGACTGGGAAATGTCAAATACAAGGAACATGATCAATGCAAAGATTGGAATACCAATGATCGGATTTGTGATCACGTCATCAATTTTATCCTGCTGGTTTTTGATATTTGTAAAAATCTTACGTGTTTCCACTTCTTTGACAAGCTTGTTGACAAACTCGAAACGTTTTCTGTCTTCAGCTTCAACCGCTGCTTTATCCTGAAGATCAATATCTCCCTGAACATATGGTGCCTTCTGTGTGCTTCCTTTTAAAGAAGCTGCTTTAGTCACCACTTCTTTCAAGCCTTCATCGCCTGCAGACACCGAAACGG
>JAFOYH010000005.1 GCA_017391465.1 Lachnospiraceae bacterium
AAAGCCGGATTGATTCACGGTCGCCGCCGAAACAAGGTCGCCCACCTCTTTATCAACCGGAATACTCTCTCCTGTAAGTGCCGATTCATTGACCGCACTATGACCTTCTAAAATCACACCATCCACCGGAATATTCTCTCCCGGACGAACAATGAACACATCGCCCTTTCGAACCTGTTCAATACCAACCGTCACTTCCACACCATCTCGAAGAAGTGTTGCCGTCTTTGGTGCCATCTTCATAAGGCTCTTTAAGGCATCCGTCGTCTTTCCCTTTGAACGCGCCTCAAGCATCTTCCCGACAGTGATCAGTGTTAGGATCATCGCTGCCGATTCATAATAAAACTCATGCATATAAGACATGACAGCTTCCATATCACCATGCATCTGAGCATCTGTCATGGCAAACAAAGCATAGGTACTGTAAACAAAAGACGCTCCGGATCCCATGGCTACTAATGTGTCCATATTGGGTGCACGGTGTAAAAGACTCGTAAAACCACTGATGAAAAACTTCTGATTGATGATCATAACGATTGCCGCCAATAAAAGCTGCAGAAGTCCCATAGCTACATGATTATGTTCAAAAAATGCCGGAACCGGCCATCCCCACATCATATGCCCCATGGAAAAATACATAAGTACGATCAAAAATCCAAGAGATGTCAATAATCGTTTTCTAAGAATCGGTGTTTCTTTATCTTTTAATAATTCATCATCCATAGCGGATGAAACATTCTCTTTATCTGCACCTTTAAGTGATGCACCATATCCAGCATTCTCAACAGCCGTAATAATATCCTGAGACAGAGCTGTTCCTTCAACACCCATGGAGTTGGTTAAAAGGCTCACTGAACAGGATGTCACTCCCGGCACTTTCGACACTGCCTTCTCCACGCGGGCACTGCAGGCTGCACAGGACATTCCTGTTACCGAATATTGTTCCATTTATGTCAACCTCCTTTTGTGTCATTCTATTTCATTAACTTTTGCAAGACAGCCACCAATTCATCAATGGTTTCGTCTTTACCAGCACGAATATCATCTGCCACACAGGTTCTAATGTGATTGGCGAGCAACTCTTTCGAAAACCCATTTAATGCCGCATTCACTGCAGATACCTGAATCAGAATATCCGTACAATAGGCGTCTTTCTCAAGCATCCCCTTGATTCCACGAATCTGACCTTCAATGCGGTTCAGACGATTGACGAGTTTCTTATATTCTTCTTCTGTACGTTCTTTTGTTTTATGTGAACAGCAACATTTATTATTTTCCATAGGAATATCCTCCTGTATTTATATATTTGTCAATATATACCCCTATAGGGTATGTATATTATAAATCGGATAAAAAAGCATGTCAATATATAACAATTTATATTTTTATCATTCAGAACAAACGCAAAAACCAAATTTGTCGAAAGGTTATAATTGTAAAAAAAAACACGATATGTTATATTATTCATATAAAAAGGCAACCGCCCACAAGGGGTTGACCTCGTTAAATCAGGATAGAAAACCACCCTATTCACCGGTCAAAGTTTCAAGGGTGGTTTTTCTATGCTTTTATCATTAATGACATATCAAATAAATGAACGTCAGCAGTGACAAGATAAACATTCCAAAAGACATTAGGTCTTTAAAATCAAAATGTTTCATCAGCACCACCCCCATTCTATGTAGAATCGAGGTCTTCCACCCTGTAACACGGTTGCTGAATTTATTTTATCATGCCAAAAGTACTCCTTTCAATTACAATCGTTCGACAAACGATTCACAGAAAATCACCAGCAAACATAGAAATAGGACGTAATTCGCTCGAATCACGTCCTATTATTTTTAAAATCTCTTAATTAAATTTATAAATCTTCTGCGCCAAATGATAGCCTTTAATCACAAAGCTTGATGCCATACCTTCTTTTGGTGTACTGACAAAACCTTTAATATTCATACGCAAACGTTTATAAAGTTTCGGATCATTCTTTTTAAAATATGCCCACAATTCTTTACGTTTTTCCATATTTTCTTCCGTACCGGAAATAGTCAACATAACCGATGTAACCATGCAGATCGTCGATAAATAAGACATCATATACTGGCTAAGACGTTTATTGTATACATCCCCCGGAAGACTGTATGCATCAAACATGAGTTTATTCACTCGAATCTGCTGATCGATACGACTGATCATCACCTGTTCATTGACTGACTGATCCTGACGGCCAATAAAATAACGATAAAGATCCACATTCATATAATACATGCTGCGCACAAATGGCAACGGAATATAAGCAAACAGGTTATCCACATAAAATGTATGTTTCGGAAGTTCCAAACCACTGTCTTTAAGCACCTTCGTACGATAGATCAATGTGTGCATAAGAAGATTCTGATCTGGTCTGAAGCGTCCAACCTGGCTCCATCCAAAAACCCGATTTTCCGGTAATACATTGCCAAAACTAATCACTTTGGACGTTCCATCTTCCACATGCTCATATACATAATTACAGATTATGAGATCCACACGCTTACGGTTTTCTACAAAACTTTTTAAAACATCAATGACTTTGCAGAGACTTTCCGCATCTAACCAGTCATCCGAGTCCACAACCTTATAATACATGCCTGTCGCATTGCGAAGGCCGGCATTGACAGCTTCACCATGACCACCATTCTCCTGATGGACCACTTTAACAATGCCTGGATATGTAGATGCATATTCATCTGCAATGGCTGCAGTTCCATCTTTTGAACCATCATTGACAATAATAATCTCAACATCATCGCCTCCCACAAGAAGAGAGTCGATACA
>JAFOYH010000051.1 GCA_017391465.1 Lachnospiraceae bacterium
CCTTACGGATGCAGGATTGATTAAACTTACATATTCCAGAAAAGATAAATCCTATAAGCATGAGGATGCTACGGGTGTAAGTTCTGTACCCGAAGGAACAGCCAGATATTCACATCTAAAAAAGTTACGGAGGCTCGCCATCTTCATGGAAGAACTATCGGATGCAACGGATTATCCGTTTGGAGAGGAGTATAATTGCAAGGAGCGGTATTTTGAATTATTTCCTGATGTGTCAGAGCGTACAAGGATGCGTGATTATGAAATCCTAAATGGGATTGGCTATACGATTCAATGGGATGAATATGAAAAGCGGCACATTGTACAAGGGTATTTACACCAGATAAGAGAAGAATTTTAATGAAATAAGAGAAAGACGATTTGAGATTTAAACAGATTTCAAGTCGTCTTTTTTTCTGTTTTTGCACTATGCCACACTGTTGTCGTTAAGAGGTGATACCCCTATGTTATAGTGAGCTTAGAAATGATGAACCTTGATAATTGAATAGGCATAAATAATCAAAACTGAGAGGGGATGATTCATATGAGTAAAATGAGTAACGAGCAAGTATGGAAGTTTGCCAGAGAATTTGCCAAGAAATTATATGAAATCAATGAGTACTGGTTTCATACGGAAACGGTCAGGACGAGAGATATTACGATTTCCTTGTATTACTTATCCTGTCTGGCAGAAGCGGAGTGCGAGGAATATGAAGAATACTGTGAAGGTGGTGAGGAATATGTTGATGGTTTATATGAAAGCGAAGATAAGCTGGAAGATATTATTCCGAGAGTTGCAGAAGATGACACCATAGAAGCGGTAATGTTCTGTGAAGGAGACCTTTGGGAGTTGCTTTATTATTGTGAAGCAAACGGGAGTAATGACGAAGAAACAAAAGCTATTTATCAGGCATTTATTCAAACGACAGCGGAGCATGGAATGTGGTATGAATGGGGAAACGGAACAATTTATTTGTATGTGTTTATTGTAAAATAAAATTACCCAAAGTTGCAAAGCAAAAATGGACATTGTTGCATGTCCAAATTGGACAAAGTTGCAATCTCTTGCATAAAGGTTCTTAGGAACGGTGCAGCGCCTAAGTGATAGCCACCAAGTTTGAACCTAATAGAAAGATCCATTGCAGACATTATCATATACCATTAATCTTATCTTTGTTGTAGTCCAAACAATAAAGATAAGGAGGAAAGGAGAATGTCAACTACAATGGATCAGATACATCATATCAGAGAACTGTTTTACCAACAAGATAAAAACATTTCTCAAATCGCATCTGAAACCGGTCTAAATCGTAAGACCGTAAGTAAATACGTGGATATGGAGGATTTCAATAGTCCACCACCCACACCAGTATCAGAGGAGGAACACGAATCAAAACTTGACCCTTTCAAGCCTCTGATTAACGAATGGCTACAGGCAGACAAGCTTGCACCAAGAAAACAACGGCATACTGCGAAACGAATCTTCCGACGTCTGAAAGACGAGGCCCAAGATTTTAACTGTAGTTACCGGCTGGTTGCCCTATACGTCAAGGAGAAGAAAGCGGAACTTTGCTTGAAAAAATCAGATGGCTATCTCCCGCTTGAACATCATCCGGGAGAAGCTCAGGCAGACTTCGGTTATGCCGATTTTTATGAGAACGGAAAACTTTACCATGAGGCAAAATATCTTGTACTCAGTTTTCCCTACAGTAATGGCGGCTTTCTTCAACTTAATTATGGCGAAAACATGGAGTGCCTTCTGGAAGGAATGGTTGCCATGTTTGAACATATCGGTGGTGTGCCCACAGAAATCTGGTTTGATAATACCAGGACCATTGTCACTGACATCATTAAAGGCGGCGGACGCAGTGTAACCGAACGTTTCCAAAGGTTTTGCGAACACTATCGCATTAAGCCGGTATTCATGAATCCTGAATCCGGATGGGAAAAAGGAAATGTGGAAAATAAAGTTGGATATCTGCGCCGCAATGAGCTTGTACCGGTACCGCATTTCGATTCCCTCGTCGAAGAGAACAAATACCTTCTCGAACGTTGTGAAATCGATATGCAACGGGAACATTATGATGACGACAATGCACGTTTTATCAGTGAATTATTTCAGGAAGATAAAGCACGTCTGTTACCGCTTCCGTCGGTGCCCTTTGATACGGCGCTGTATACAACTGCAACCACAGACAAATATGGCAAGTTTACTCTGGATGCAGGAAAACACCGCTATTCCGCTTCGCCGGCTTTCTGCGAAGCATGTGTAAACCTTAAAATCACCTCTTCAGAAGTGATTGTTATGGACAAGGATATGCGCGAAGTCGTACGTCATAAACGTCTTTACGGCGAAGAGCATGAGCGTATGGACTGGCTTCCATATCTTACTTATATCGCCCGCAAGCCGCGCTCCCTGCGTAACAGCGGCATTTATGACATGATGCCACATACCATGCAGTTATACATGGACAACTGCGAGAGTAAAGAACGGGGACGGGTATTAAAGATACTGGCAGAACTTACGGAAAGAACCGGCTTTACCAGTGCCGTTAATACGGTTGACGAAGCAGTACGTCTGAATGCAACAGACCCGGACAGTCTGCAGAATCTTTACAGACGCACATATGCAGATGTCCCGCTTCTGCCACCACTTGAAAATGTCGTTTCCATACCACATCAGAAAGTTATTTCATTCAGAAATGACCTGACGATGCTGGATGCAGTTCTCACGAAGGGAGGTGCATCCAATGGTTGATATAGAAAAATCCATTGCTGACTGTTGCAAACAACTCAGGCTGTCATCAAACTTTTCAGGTCAGGCAATGACACAGGAAGGAGAAACACCACAGGAATACCTCCTTAACCTTCTGACAAACGAAATTGAATACCGACTGATTAAACGAAAAAACAAGTATCTGAATACGGCTGGTTTTCCGCGCAGATACGCTGTTGATGATTTCCGCACAGATGAGATTGACTTCCCGGATGGAGTAAATCTGGATAGTCTTATAAATCTGGATTTTTACCACGCAGGGAAAAATGTCATCATGTACGGTGGCACGGGGACAGGAAAAACAATGCTTTCGATTCTTATCGGAATCTCAGCTTGTAATCAGGAAATCCCTGTAAAGTTTTACCGGACAGCCGGACTGATTAATCTCTTTTCTGAGAGCCAGAGTAAAGGAAACCTTACTGCACTAAAAAAGAAGCTTAGCAGCGCACAGATTCTGATATTGGATGAATTCGGTTACGTTCCTTATGACAGAACCGGTTCCCAGCTTTTGTTTGATTATCTGTCGGAAATACATGAACAGAAATCAGTGATACTGAACACCAATCTTGAGTTCTCCCAGTGGGTGAACGTCCTGTATGACCAACGCATGACAACGGCTCTGATCGGACGACTAACACATCATGTGGATCTGATACTGTTCCCGGGAGTCAATAACCGGCTGCGTGAATCGAGTATTAATGAAACTCTTTCAAGAATCAATAGTCAGGAGGCAGGTAACAATGGCAAAAAATAGTAAAGTTATCAAAAAGCAAATGAAACAATATCAACATCTTCTGGAGCGTTACGAAGAAATGAATGATTATCTTCTGGAGCTAATAGATGAACATGAGCGCACCAAGAAAGAACGACGATATATGGGTGATTTCATCCATTATAAAAATCTGGATGAAGAATTCAGCTATTTCAAGGAACATGCACATGAGGATACGGATACAGAACTACCATTTCCATATCTCGTGTTGTAAAAATTTCATAATGTCTGCAAGGCTAGTCGGCTGGTCTGCCCAAGGCTAGCCAGTGCTTTGCAACTTTGTCCAATTTGGACATGCAACAATGTCCAAAAATATTTTGCAACTTTGTCCAAAAAGGGCTTGCAAAAAACAC
>JAFOYH010000057.1 GCA_017391465.1 Lachnospiraceae bacterium
AGCTGAATAATATTTATGTGACGATTAAAGATGAATATTCCGATGAAATGACAGATGTCGGTGGTGTTTTCCTTGATCATGAAGGTGTATTGGCGGTTTCTTATACAAGCAATATGGCAGGAGACCTCACGGATATGATTCAGGTCTTGGATAGCGTTATGATCGTTTTGATTGTGGCAGCAGGTATGCTCGCATTTGTTGTTCTTTACAACTTGAATAACATTAACATTAATGAACGTAAGCGCGAACTTGCAACATTAAAAGTGTTAGGCTTCTATGATGGAGAAGTGGCAGCTTATGTCTTCCGAGAAAATGTTGTGCTGACATTTGTCGGTTCGGGACTTGGAGTCGTACTTGGAAAACTTTTACATCATTTCGTTGTAAAGACGGTTGAGGTCGATCAGACAATGTTTGGTTTGAACATTACCATGAAGAGTTATTTGATTTCTATTGGATTTACAATATTGTTCTCATTGCTGGTGAATGGTTTCATGTACTTCAAACTGAAGAAGATTGATATGGTTGAGTCGCTCAAGAGCGTCGAATAAAATGTAAATATTGGAGGAAATAGATTATGAGCAAATATCTTGTCGTTGTCGACATGCAGAATGATTTTATCGATGGTGCCTTAGGGACTCCTGAAGCACAGGCCATCGTTCCAAAAGTTATTGATAAGATTAAAAATTTTAAAGGTGCAGTTGTTTATACACGTGATACACATGATGAAGATTATCTTGAAACATTCGAAGGTCAGAAGCTTCCTGTAGAGCACTGTATCGAACTCACCGAAGGATGGCAGCTTCAAAAAGATATTCAGGAATTGCAGGTGGCAAGCCGAAGCATGATCTTTAACAAAGAAACGTTTGGATCTACTCAGCTTGTTGGATGTCTCCAGGGAATTCACCGTGTTGTGCCATTGGAAGGTATTGAAATTGTAGGTCTTTGCACGGATATCTGTGTTATGGCTAATGCGGTACTTCTTCGTACAGCGATGCCGGATATACCGATTACAGTAACAGCTTCCTGTTGTGCAGGTTCTACACCGGAAGCGCACGAAAATGCATTGAAAGCAATGAAATCTCTTCAGATTGATGTGGAAGAATATTCGGAGTTTTATAAATAACAGATAAGTTGGAATCAGAAGGATGAAACAGGATATGACAACAGGGAATCCGGCGAAAACTCTTGTGGTTTTTGCCATTCCCATGATCTTAGGAAATTTATTTCAACAACTTTATAGTTTAGTCGATTCGATGATTGTCGGGAAATTTGTAGGTGAAGATGCTTTGGCGGCTGTAGGTGCCTGCTTTGCAGTCACCATGCTGTTTATCGCAGTGGCGATCGGTGCATCGATGGGTGCATCGGTCATTGTATCTCAGCTTTTTGGAGCGAGACGCTATACAGAGATGAAAAAGGCAATTTCAACAGCTTTAATATCATTTCTTGCAATCAGTATTGTATGGGCGGCTTTTGGGATGCTCATCCGTGATGGACTTTTGGGGCTTTTGAATACACCGGAAAATATTCTGGAAGATGCCAGAACCTATTTGGGAATTTATTTCATGGGTCTGCCATTTATGTTTTTATACAATGCATTGTCTTCGATTTTTAATGCGTTGGGCGATTCGAAAACGCCATTGGGATTTTTGATCGTATCATCTGTATTGAATGTGGTTTTGGACTGGTGGTTTGTTACCCGTTTTTATATGGGTGTGTCAGGTGTGGCATGGGCGACATTGATTGCACAGGGTGCATCAGCCCTTTTGTCTTTTGTAGTTCTGATTGCCAGACTGAATGGTGTTCAAAAGAATTTGCACAGCGAGATGGGATGGGACATGGACATTGCACTGGCGGAAGTAGGAACATCGGAAAAAGGCTGGTATAGTCTGCCTCTGCTTTTTTCCATGTTGAAAGTAGCGATCCCATCCATTATACAGCAATCGATTGTATCTATTAGTCTGCTGGCTGTTCAGGCCCTTGTGAGTCAGAGCGGTTCGTCTGTCATTGCCGGTTATGCGGCGGCACAGAAGATTGATTCCGTTGCCATTATGCCGATGCAGGCTGTGGGGAATGCTATGTCCACATTTACAGCGCAGAATATTGGTGCCAATCAACATGAACGTGTTCGTGAAGGGTACCGTGCAAGTTATCCGATGATCTTTTTGATTAACCTGATCATATGGCTTGTTGTGCGTTTGGGCGCTGAACCATTTTTAGGTCTGTTTCTTGAAGCAGGAAGCAGCAGCGTCGCCATACAGACGGGGTTGGAGTACCTTCATCTTGTCAGTATGACTTATTTCCTGTTAGGTCTTTTGATGGTTACAGGATCTGTCCTTCGAGGATCGGGAGATCTTCTCTGGTTCATGTTCAATAGTATTATGAACGTTGTGTCACGTATTGTTTGTGCCTATGGACTATATGGTGTCCTTGGCGTTTCGTCCGTATGGATTTCTGTTCCAGTGGGATGGTTCTGCGGATATGCCTTCCATTTCTATCGTTATCGTCAGAAAAAATGGATGGAAAAGCATTTGATTTAAGAAAGACATCTACAGGGTTTTCGGTCCCGCAGATGATTGGAGAATATTATGAAATATTACATAGCACCTTTGGAAGGGGTTACCGGCTTTGTTTTTCGCAATGCCCATTACCGTTTTTTTCAGCCGGCAGATAAATATTTTTCACCGTTTATTACACCGGGAATTAACAGCACACGCAAATCCAAAGCATTAAAGGATGTGCTGCCGGAGCATAATAAAGGGCCAAGAGTCATTCCACAGATTTTAACCAATCGCGCCGATGAGTTTAATTTTACAGCTGTGCAGTTAAAAGAAATGGGTTATGACGAGATTAATCTGAATCTTGGCTGTCCATCCGGTACAGTGGTTGGTAAGCGTCGGGGGTCGGGATTTTTACCTTATTTGAATGAACTGGATGCATTTTTGGAGGATATTTATACATTTGCTGAGAAAGAAACCGGACAAAAGATTTCGATTAAAACCCGTCTTGGCAAAGACCGTCCGGAAGAGTTTGATGCGCTTCTGGATATTTATAATCAGTATCCGATGGAGGAACTTATTATCCATCCGAGAACGCGCGAAGAGTTTTACAAAGGTGTGCCGCATCTGGATGTTTTTGCAAAAGGTCTTGAGATGAGTAAAGCGCCTGTATGCTATAATGGCAATATTTTTACAAAGGAACATAATGACCGGATTTTGGACCAGTTTCCAAATGTGGATTCCATTATGATCGGAAGAGGTATGATTGTAAATCCGGCACTGCTGGATCAGATTTCAGGAAAGACAGAGCGTGTGGATAAAAAGGTCTTAAAAGAATTTCATGATTGTCTTTATGAAGGTTATGAAGAGATTATGTACGGTGAAAAGCCGCTTTTGTTTAAAATGAAAGAAGTCTGGGGATTTATGATCTGGATGTTTGCGGATAACAAAAAATTTGCAAAGAAGATCCGCAAAGCCCAGCATTTAAAAGCGTATGAAGAGATTATCGAAGAATTATTTGATCAATTGGATATTTCAGAAAGCGCGGAATATATGACGGAATAGATAAAACAGGATGTCCAGGGGTTCTGTGAAGCTCTAAAAGAGCATTTGAACAGAAGCCTGCAAGAAGACATCCTGTTTTCTATTTTTTTTAGGCTAAATTTTAGTACGCATATCAAAAAACAAACAAGTACATTACGATAAAATGACATGCACTGCCACCCATGACAAAGAGATGAAAAATTTCATGGGAACCGAAGTTTGTGTGTTTGCTGTTGAAAATCGGAAGTTTCAATGCATAGATAATACCACCGATTGTATAGATCAGACCGCCTGCAAGCAGCCACATAAAAGCGGTAGGAGTCAGACTGTTTAATATATTGGTAAATGCGAGAACGCAGGTCCAGCCCATACCGATATAAAGCACTGAAGATACCCATTTTGGACAGGTTACCCAAAACGCTTTAAGGATAATGCCAAGAAGAGCGATGCCCCATACGGCAGCAAGTAAAGGAATACCTACATTTGGGGGAAGGGCAATGAGGCATACCGGTGTGTAAGTGCCTGCGATGAGTACCGAAATCATCATATGGTCAAATTTTTTCAGACGTTTATTAATTTTTTCATTGATATCCAAAGAATGATAAAGGGTGCTTGCTGCATATAGTAAAAGCATACTGACAGAAAAGATTCCAAGAGAAATAACATAAATTTTATCCGGAGCTGTCCATGCGCGTAAAATAAGTGGCACGGCTGCAAACAGTGCCATGATCCACCCGATGAAATGGGTGATCGCACTTCCCGGATCTTTGGGTTTAAATTTTGTATGCATAAGAGAAGTCGCTTTCATAAAATCACCTTTCTTTTTGAGAAACTTAATATCAAAAACACGATACGTAGTATTCGAAACTACATAAACCATATTATGATACTACCATAAAAATAATATGTGTCAAGTAGAAAAAATTATGCCTCTGTGCAAAAAATCAAAAAAAAAGTGAAAAAATCAGGGATATATGTTATAGTAACTCTATATTGACAATTTTAAATTCGCTAGGAGTGTGTAAATTTATGGGTAAATATTTTGGAACAGATGGCTTTCGTGGTGAAGCTAATGTCAATTTAACAGTAGAACATGCATTTAAAGTGGGCCGTTTTTTAGGTCATTATTTTGGTAAAGATCATAAAGCACGTATCGTTATTGGTAAAGACACACGCCGCTCCAGTTATATGTTTGAATATGCCCTGGCAGCAGGTCTTACAGCCAGCGGTGCAGATGCCTATTTGCTTCATGTCACAACAACACCAAGTGTTTCGTATGTTGTACGTACCGAAGACTTTGACTGCGGTATTATGATTTCTGCAAGTCATAATCCATACTATGATAATGGTTTAAAAGTTATCGATGCGAACGGTCATAAGATGAATGCGGAAGTTGAACAGCTCATTGAAGATTATATCGATGGCAAGATTGAAGAACTTCCATTGGCTAAAAAAGAAGATATTGGCCGTACAATAGACTATGCCATGGGAAGAAATCGCTACATTGGTCATTTGATCATGACAGCGACACGTTCTTTTAAAAATAAAAAAGTTGGTTTGGACTGCTCCAATGGTTCTGCATCTGCCATTGCCAAGAGTGTATTTGATGCATTGGGTGCAAAAACATATGTTATTAACGATGAACCGGATGGAACAAACATTAATACAAACTGTGGTTCCACGCACATTGAAGTTCTTCAGAAATTTGTTGTGGAAAAAGGTCTGGATGTTGGTTTTGCATACGATGGTGACGCAGACAGATGTATCGCAGTTGATGATGAAGGCCGTATTATCGATGGCGATTTGATCATGTATGTTTGCGGTAAATATATGCATGAAAACGGTAAATTGAACAACGATACCGTTGTAACAACGGTTATGTCCAACTTTGGTTTATATCTTGCTTTAGATAAAGCGGGTATTAAGTATGAAAAAACAGCCGTTGGCGATAAATATGTATATGAAAACATGGTTCAGAACGGACACTCTATCGGTGGCGAACAGTCTGGTCATATCATTTTCAGCAAGCTTGCAACAACAGGTGACGGTATTTTAACATCTCTTAAAGTGATGGAAGTAATGCTTGAAAAGAAAGCAAAATTATCCGATCTTGCCAGACCAGTGGTGATTTATCCTCAGTTACTTGTGAATGTACGTGTTCACGATAAGCCAGCCGCACAGGGGGATGCCGATGTTCAGGCAGCAGTGAAAGCCGTTGAAGAAGCTCTTGGCAATACAGGACGAATTCTTGTTCGTGAGAGTGGTACAGAACCGGTGATCCGTGTGATGGTGGAAGCAGAAACGGAAGAGATCTGCAGCAAGTATGTGTATCAGGTAGTGGATGTATTAAAGGCAAAAGGACATGTTGTTGCATAAATGACTTTTATGGAAAGCTGCAGGGTGACATAAAGGAGGCACTTTATGGGAGACAATCTGGTAATCGAAGTGAAGAATGCCATGCCGCCGGAAGATGACCTGTTTGAGGTGGCAGAACTTTTTAAAGCCTTTGGGGATCTGACCCGGGCGAAGATTATATGTGCGCTGAGTGAGTCTGAACTGTGTGTGAGTGATTTGACTCAGCTTTTGGAGATGAACCAGTCGGCTGTATCCCATCAGCTTCGGCTTTTAAAACAGTCCAGATTGGTAAAAACCCGCAGAGATGGTAAGATTCGTTATTATTCTCTGGCGGATGAACATATCAAAGAGATGTTCAAAGTGGCATTTGAACATGTTATGGAAGAATAAGATCAAGGAGACATTTACAATGGAAAAGATTATTTTGACAGGGGACCGTCCAACCGGAAGACTTCATGTGGGTCACTATGTGGGTTCTTTGAAACGCCGTGTTGAACTTCAGAACTCCGGAGAATTTGATAAAATTTATATTATGATCGCAGATGCACAGGCACTGACAGATAATGCGGATAATCCTGAAAAAGTTAGACAGAATATTATTGAGGTTGCTCTGGATTATTTATCCTGTGGACTGGATCCTGAAAAATCTACACTTTTCATCCAGTCTCAGGTGCCACAGTTAACAGAACTCAGTTTTTATTATATGAACCTTGTAACTGTATCGCGTCTTCAGAGAAATCCGACAGTAAAAGCGGAAATCCAGATGCGTAATTTTGAAGCAAGTATTCCGGTTGGGTTTTTTACCTATCCAATCAGTCAGGCTGCAGATATTACAGCATTTAAGGGAACAGTCATTCCTGTTGGTGAAGATCAGCTTCCAATGATTGAACAGACACGTGAGATCGTTCGTAAGTTTAACTCTGTGTATGGCGAGGTGCTCGTTGAGCCAACAGCATTAATTCCTGAAAGCGAAGTTTGCTGTCGTCTGCCGGGTACAGATGGTAAGGCAAAAATGAGTAAGTCTTTAGGAAACTGTATCTATCTTTCGGATACGGCAGAAGATGTACAGAAGAAGATCATGGGCATGTTTACAGATCCAAATCATTTGAAAGTATCGGATCCGGGATGCGTCGAAGGCAATGCTGTGTTTACGTATCTTGATGCATTCTGCAAAGATGAACATTTTGCAAAATATTTGCCGGATTATGAAAATCTTGATGCATTAAAAGATCATTATCGTCGTGGAGGTCTTGGTGATGTGAAAGTAAAACGTTTCTTAAATGCAGTGATGCAGGAAGAACTTGAACCGATCCGCGCACGCAGAAAAGAATGGGAAAAGCGTATTCCAGAAGTTTACGAAATCCTTCGTAAAGGCAGCGAAACAGCAGAAAAAGTTGCAGCACAGACTTTGGCTGAAGTGAAAGATGCTATGAAGATTAATTACTTTGATGATATGGAATTAATCCAGGAACAGGCGAAACGTTTTGCAGAAAATGCAGAAAAATAATCATGAATAAAGACAGGCTGCCTGTGTATATGCAGGCAGCCATTTTGTGAAATTTGGAGGAACATGATGAGAGATGTAAAAACCGTGGGTATTTTGACCAGCGGGGGAGATGCTCCGGGAATGAATGCGGCAATTCGTGCCGTGGTGCGTACTGCTTTGGCCAGTGGAATGGATATTAAGGGAATTCGTCATGGCTATGCAGGTCTATTGAATAATGAAATTATTGATATGGATTCTAAAATGGTTCATGAGATTGCACGTCTTGGCGGAACCATTTTATTTACAGCGCGATGTAAAGAATTTCAAACAAAAGAAGGACAGGAAAAGGGTGCGGAAATTTTAAAATCTCATGGCATTGATGGCCTTATTGTTATCGGTGGAGACGGTTCTTTCCGTGGGGCTCAGGCACTTTCTGCGCTTGGTATTAATACGATTGGTATTCCGGGAACCATTGATTTGGATATTAACTGTACCGAATATACCATTGGCTTCGATACAGCAGTCAACACTGCCATGGAAGCCATTGATAAGATTAAAGATACATCCACATCCCATGAACGCTGCAGTATTATTGAAGTTATGGGACGTAATGCGGGGCACATTGCCCTTTGGTGTCAGATGGCCAACGGTGCGGATGGTATTTTGATTCCGGAACGCGATGAATTCGACGAACAGGATCTGATCGATACGATCATGCGTAACCGTGCTAACGGTAAGACACACCATGTCATTATCAATGCGGAAGGCGTTGGACATACAAACCGTCTTGCGCGTCGTGTAGAAGCAGCAACAGGAATTGAAACCCGTGCGACCATTCTTGGACATATTCAGCGAGGCGGAGCACCAACAGCCCGTGACCGTGTGGTTGCAGCAACGATGGGCGGTTATGCCATTGACCTTTTGCACAGAGGCGAAACGAACCGTGTCATTAGTATTAAAAATGGTGTATTTACAGACTTTGACATTGATGAGGGTCTTGCGATGGAAAAGACCATTGATGAATATCAGTTCCTCATCAGTCGTTTAATGTCCATGTATTAAAGAATACTGCGTAAAGAGGAGAAGGAAGTTGTTATTATCTGTGGTCATTCCTTGTTATAACGAAGAGGAAAATGTCGGTTTATTTTATAAAACAATTGTCAATGTTTTTGGAACTCTGATGTGTAAGACGGAGCTTGTTTTTGTCAACGATGGAAGTACGGATGGAACCTTTGAACGATTAGAGAAGATTTATGCCAAATCTCCATATCGGATCAAAGTGGTAAGTTTTTCCAGAAACTTTGGAAAAGAAGCCGCACTTTTGGCTGGACTTCGAAATGCCGAAGGCGATTTGGTTGCGATTATTGATGCAGATCTTCAGCAACGTCCGGAGTATGTTCTTCAGATGACGGATATTTTGAAGGAGCATCCGGAATATGATGCAGTGGCAGCCTATCAGGAACATCGTAAAGAAGGCAGGGTTCTGACATTTTTCAAAGATTGTTTTTATAAGATTATCGACAAGGTGACCGATGTGGAGATGGTACGTTCGGCCAGTGATTTTCGTCTGCTTCGCCGAAAAGTCGTGGACGCCATCTGTGATCTTCCTGAAAAATGTCGTTTTTCAAAAGGAATTTTTTCATGGGTAGGATTTAACACCTACTACATGCCCTATGTGGTGGAAGAGCGCGCCTTTGGAACAACCAAATGGTCTTTCTGGAAGCTGTTTGCCTATGCCATTGACGGTATTGTGGCATTTTCGACCACACCGCTTGTTGCGGCATCTTTTGCAGGCCTGGTTTTGTGTGTGGTCTCGGGATTGCTTATGGTCTGGATCATTGTAAAGACACTGATCTGGGGAGATCCGGTGGCGGGTTATCCAACGTTAGCATCGTTATTGTTGCTGACATCCGGTATTCAGTTGTTGTGTACGGGAATTATCGGACAGTATCTTGCGAAAAACTACACAGAGACTAAAAATCGTCCGGTGTATGTGGTGAAAGATTTATTAGATTCGTCTAAAAAATAGAAAAAAGCAGAAGAACTGGAAGTGAAAAACTTCGTTTTCTTCTGCTTTATTTTTTATGATAGGGATTTGAAAACAGCTCTGTTTCAGCATGGCTTCCCCGTAAAATAGGACATTGAACCAATAATCTGATTCAGATGCTCGCGGCTGCCATGCCATGCAAGATAATCATCCAGAGCCTCTAAAATCTGATTGCTGAATATATTGGCATCACTAAGCAGCTCATAAATGGAATCATTGCGTTCGATACGTTCTTTTCCACAGTACCAGGTCTGTTTCATCTCATTAAGATAGTCTTCCGGGTCGCCTTCATATTCTGGATAGATAAAGCAGCTCTTGGAAGGCGTAAAAGGCAGACGATCATCGATGACCTGAAGTAATCGCTGGCTTAACATCGGACTGGACTGTAAGAAAATGCATGTATTTCGGATGGAGCGAATGACTTTTAAGATGGTCTTTCGGTTGATTCGATAATGATAGGTTGTCCGAAGGGCATAAACGAGGCAATCTGCAATGATGCGTCGTTCTTTTTTGTTCAGAGATACAAGGGCTTCCAGATTGAGTTGAGAAGGTTCCATGTGATTCAGACGTTTTAAAAGCAACGTATCCATCAGCGTTTCCAGGCGTCTGTAATAAAAAGGTATATTCTGATATTCCTGGTGATCAATGAAATCCTGTTCTACCCGATAACGAAAATAAGGGTGCGTATGGGTATCCAATGCATAGTGGCAAAGGAAACCGGAGATATATGACAGGCAGATGTCACTTTCTTCAGCATCGAGAACCATGGCATATTCGACCATGCTATCCAGAAAAGCTCCCGTATTCTTTTTATGAAGAATATTGTAAATATTGTTTTTTCGTGTGCGCATATAATAACTCAAATGATAAAAGAAGATATCCGGACCCTGAAGGCCCATGCGATATGCATTTGGATTTTTGCGTATGATTTCTTTTAAATGGTTTGGGGAAAGTGACTGATAAGCACGTTCGCCAAACAGATAATTCGTAATAAGTCCCGGCATAAAAGATCTCCTCTATCCTGTCTTTTAACATTTGGTTTTGATACTCTATCCTGATATATATTTTAACAAATTCTTACAATTTAGCAATGAAAATCCTATGAAGAAATCTAAAACTATTCTAAATTTTGTGTGATGGCAGGCGTTTTCATATATTTTTAGCAATTGCGAACCGGTGCATGCAATGATACAATAGTCAGTGGGTGAAAATATATGGATTTATTTGATTATATGAGACAAAATACGATGGAAAAAGAATCGCCATTAGCATCCAGACTCCGCCCGGAAACATTGGATGAAATTGTGGGTCAACAGCATATACTGGGAAAAGATAAGCTGCTGTATCGTGCCATTAAGGCGGATAAATTAAGTTCCATCATTTTGTATGGTCCTCCGGGAACGGGGAAGACAACCATTGCCCGTGTCATTGCAGGGACTACCCGTGCGGTATTTACTCAGATGAATGCGACCGTGGCAGGTAAGAAAGACATGGAAAAAGTGGTGGCAGATGCCAAGGATCGAAGAGGTATGTATGGTCAGAAGACCATTTTGTTTGTCGATGAAATTCATCGTTTTAATAAAGGACAGCAGGATTATCTGCTTCCTTTTGTGGAAGACGGCACAGTCATTTTGATTGGTGCAACGACAGAAAATCCTTATTTTGAGGTCAATGGAGCCTTGATTTCCAGATCTGTCATTTTCCGACTGGAACCATTGAATAAAGAAGATATCAAAGTGCTTCTGCGCCGTGCGGTTTACGACATGGAAAAAGGCATGGGTGTTTATCGTGCAGAGATTGACGAAGATGCCCTGGAATTTCTGGCAGATATGTGCAACGGAGATGCCAGAAATGCTTTAAATGCAGTGGAACTTGGCGTTTTGACGACGGAGCCGTCAGCAGATGGAAAGATTTGGATCACTCTCGATGTGGCAGCCGAATGTATTCAGAAGCGGGTGACGCTTTATGATAAAAATGGGGACAAACACTATGATACGATTTCGGCATTTATTAAAAGTATGCGAGGATCGGACCCGGATGCAGCTGTATATTATCTGGCGCGAATGATTTATGCGGGAGAAGAACCGGCGTTTATTGCGAGACGTATTATGATCTGTGCAGCAGAGGATGTGGGGAATGCGGATCCACAGGCGCTTGTTGTAGCGACGAGCGCGGCATTGGCTGCTGAACGTCTGGGTTTTCCGGAAGCCCGGATTCCGCTTTCGCAGGCAGCGATTTATGTTGCGTGTGCACCTAAGAGCAATGCGGCCTACGTAGCCATTGACGAAGCTCTTTCCTGGGTGGAGCAGCATAAAACAGAACCAATACCCTCCTATTTGCAGGATGCCCATTATCCGGGAGCAGTGAAACTCGGCCATGGTATCGGTTATAAATATGCTCATGATTATGAAAATCATTGGGTAAATCAGCAGTATCTGCCAGATGGTGTGAAGAACCATGAGTTCTATCATGCCGGTGATCTGGGTTATGAGGCTAGAATGAAGCAGTGGTTGAAAGATTTAAAGAAAGAGGGATAACGTATGGAATTATATATTGTCAGACATGGAAAAACATATTGGAATGAACAGCGTAAGATTCAGGGATGGGCGGATATTGATCTGACAGAAGAAGGACGTGAAGTAGCTGTCTTATCTGCGCAAGGGATGAAGGATATTCATTTTGATGCCATTTATTCCAGTCCGTTAAAGCGTGCCAATGAGACGGCAAATATTTTAAGAGGGGAACGTGAGCTTCCGGTCGTCGTCGATGAACGGATCAAAGAGATTGGATTTGGTGTTCTTGAAGGCGCTGATTTTCTGAAAATTCGTGGGGACAAAACAAGTAAGTTCGTCAGCTTCTTCGAAGCACCAGAACTGTACGAAGCACCGGAGGGTGGCGAAAGCTTTGAAGCGTTGACAGCTAGAGCCTGTGATTTTATGGCAGAAATTACAGAAAAACATAAAAACGATGAGCGTGTTATGATTGTTGCCCATGGTGCGGTGAACAAAGCCATGATGCGTTTTATACGAAAAAATGCAGTTAAAGACTTCTGGGCAGGTGCATTGCAGAAAAACTGTGGTGTGACCATTATCCATTGCCAAAATGGAACATATGATGTATTAGAAGATAATCATATGTTCTATGATGAAGCGGAATTTAAAAAGAGAAAACGCAGCTAAAGTTTCTTTGTCAAATTTTTACTCCGGCGCGATAGATTGAAAGAAATGTGTCTCCCTGTAATGCTTGTTAAATGATTCAATATATTGTATAATAATCGGTAGACTTTTAATGAGTGTGTGTCGAACACTCTGGTTTCGTGTAGAGTGAGTTAGGTAGAAAGGAAGGTAAAGGAGAATGAAGATTCTTTCATTTGGCGTACCTTGTTATAATTCAGAAGCGTATATGAGAAAATGTATCGACTCTCTTCTTGTGGGAGGC
>JAFOYH010000121.1 GCA_017391465.1 Lachnospiraceae bacterium
CCGGCACGACCGCCAATAACCGTTTTACCTTTTAAATCCTGCCATGAGAAATTGTTCGTATCTGTTCTTCCAACTAAAAAGTTTCCTGCTCTCTGAGTAAGTTGGGCAAAGTTAATGGCATAGTCTGCATTACCCTCGTTAAATGTGTAAATGGTCGATTCAGGCCCCATAAAACCAATATCGGCTTCGCCAGCGATCATGGCCGTCATAACTTTGTCGGCGCCATTACCATTGGTCAGTTCCACATCAAGACCTTCTTCTTCAAAGTAACCTTCTTCAATGGCCACATACATCGGTGCATAGAAAATCGAATGAGCAACCTCTTGAAGACGAACTTTTGTAAGACCAACTTTACTTGCGCCGCTGCATCCTGTAACAGCTGTTATCGCTAATACAAATGCACTGAACACTGCTGCATATTTTCCTTTCATAATCAATCCCCTAAGTTAAACTCATACTATTCTATTCATTAACGAAAGGATTGGTGACATTTTATATACTTTAACAAAAGTACTCCTTTGATGACTAACAACATAAAAGCCAGCATAATCGCATATGCTTCTCTGGCCATCGCCAAAAACAATACCATCACAATACTTAACAGCATGGAAATTCCTGTCATCATTTTATGTTTTTCTTCAATCCCAAGCTTTGTCAGGAGTATTTTTACACCGCCAATTATTATAAGAGGACTAAACAAAAACCAATAGATTGCTCGATTAAACGGTGTCGTTTCTGTATATGCCAATAAATTTACCGAATATACAAATCCATCGACCGTATTCGGATAGAGTGGCAACAGGATTAACATAAACGAACAGAGATCGACGACTCCAAATAACAAATCACATATATTTCGAATATTTGATTTGTTTTCTTTTTCCGCAATAGAAAGCAGCTTCTCTCCGGATAATAAATCATCAATAGATACCGAAAAGAATTTTGATATTTCCTTCAGCGAATCAATACTTGGATAGCCTCTTCCTGATTCCCATTTTGAAACTGCAGTTCTGGATACGTATAAAACTGCCGCTAATTCTTCTTGAGTCATTCCTCTGTTTTTTCTGAGTTCCTGAAGTTTTTCATGAAATTCCATGGCAAAGCCTCCGGCTTATTTTTTTCTTTACAGCCCAATAAAACAGCTGCTTTATATATACAAAACAATCCTGTACTAAGCAATATCGAACCTACGATATCCGTAAGCCAATGAACACCTGAGATCAATCTTCCGATCACCATAAATGCAGAAAAAATCCATACAAAAGCACAGATCATTTTTTTGACTTTAACATTTTCGCTTCTTCGGTTCGCTTGAAATCCAAGTGTTGGCATAACACTTAACACAAGCAGTGTTGTTGATGATGGATACGATGCTTCCATAAAACCTTCAATAAGTATAGGTCTGTAATTGATGGGAATCATTTCAAAAATAAGATATCCAAATATAACGATAACATAATAAATTCCCAAGAATAAAATATCATAATCTACTTTCAAAAGACTTCGTCTCTTAACTAACTGAACAAAGCCAATCCCACCGAAGATCATACAGACGAATACCGGTATCAGTCCTAACCAATCTGTGATGGTATAAATCGCCATATGCACACCTGTCAATTTATGAAACCAGCAATTCAATGATGCAAAACCGACCGATGTTCCATTTTGTCCGACAAGCTGTACATCCACACTCTGTATCAGCATTGTCCAAACAGCAAACGCCGCAACAAACATGCTTCCTGCAAGCAATATTCTTTTTCCCTTCTTTTTCATTTTCTATATCCTCTTTCTTTAAAATTCCACCTTTCGGCGAATTAAAAAGTAACAAAAGATATAAAAAACATAAAGAAACGTCACGTCACACCTATGACACGATTCGTAACATCCGTATAAATACCATTATTTTGATATTTCTTCAACTTCAGATGCAAATATTTTTTCCTCTGCGCAAACGCTTAGCTTATATCCGGAAATCTTGTATTCTTTTATAAAACAATGACATTTTTCTCCATCTCTATAAATCCTTACTTCATCTTGATTCTTCGCTTCAGATGCAGCAGCCTTTTCAAATCTGCATTCAATTCGATTTAATCCAAATGCTAATCCTTCACCCGTCATCTTGAGATAGCTTTCTTTCATTGTCCATATTCGATAAAATGCGTCTAATCGCACTTCATCTTCAAATGTATTCAAGTAAGCCCATTCCGCTTTCGTAAAAAAACGTTCTGCCACACCATCTCTTGACTTTCCAATTTTTTCAATATCACAGCCAACAGGTTTATCACTTACCGCACACACAACATAATCATGGGAATGGGACAGATTAAAGTAAATATCCGGCAACTCCGGTTTTCCATGAGGACCATAAGAAATATTTGAAACATCTATTTCATGCTGTTCCAACACATACTTCAACAAAAGCCCTGCAGCCAAATTTTGTCTGCGATCCTGTGCTCGCAAAAAACGCAATATTTTGTTTTTTCGTTCCTCCGGCAATCCTTCCATGATCCACAGATTCTCCTTTGGATCCGGAAGATTCGAGACATTTGAAATATATACACGAATCATTTTTCCATTCCTTACCGATATTCATCCTTTCGAAAAGCGTCGATCATTGTCATGGTCAGACTCATGAGATTCTTCGCTTCTTTCAACTGTGAACGGTGCATCCACACCGCTTCGCGCAGTTCATTCTCATCCATATGAATCTCCGTACTTCCATCCACTTCTGCATAGTACCCCAGTAAAAGATTGGAATCGATTCCCCATGGCTGACTGCCAAAATAGCGAATATTTTTCACCTTTAAGCCCACTTCTTCCATGACTTCACGACGTACTGTATCTTCTGCACTTTCCCCAATCTCACAGAAACCAGCAAGAAGAGCAACCCCTTTATATTCACGACCTGCGTATCGTGTAATAAGAATTTCATCTCCTTTAGTCACACCGATAATAACCGCCGGTGCAATGACCGGATAGGAACGATTTCCACAAGCCGAACAGGACATGGCACGTTCATTGTCAAGATGTTCCATCAGCTGACCACATTTTCCACAATAACGGTGACTGCTGTACCACACATACAGATGATAAGCCGTCATCCCTGTAAAGGCTGCTGTCATAGAAGATAAACTGTTCATACGCGCCGCAATCTCATAACCATAACCTTCCATCTCAAGTTCACCATCATACAGATAGTAACTTGTCTCACTAATCTTAAACAAAAACTGTAATTTCTTCCCATCCATCCGGTCTTTTAACATACCGTAGGTTGGAAAATAAAGCTGCTTCTCTTCGTCCATTTTTGCAAAAACACGTCGTGTCTTAAAGGCAAATACAACGTCCTGATCTCCCGGTTTTTCCGGTTTATATTCTACACGATAGATGTCTTTTCCAATATCCTGTATCATTTGTCCCTCTCCTTATATCTGACAGCAATTATCCGTCTCCATTCTTCCGTCAGCCTCTTTTATTTCACTTTGATTGCTTTCTGCGGGCACATTTCCTGACAGCAGAAGCAGGCAATACATTTTTTATAATCATACACCGGCGCATTTGGCTTATTGAGTACAAGGGCCTTTCCATCCACCGGACAAGCATCGACACAAATGCCGCATCGTATACAATCCTTTTCAACGATATAAGGTTTTCTCTGAAAATGTCTTGCAATAAAGCGAATATTTCTCCAGAGTTTCTTGACTTCTTTTCCACGATTCACCTTATAGTCAGGTTTTCCAAAACGTTCTTTGACCTGAGCCACAGGCCGCACACCCTCACGCGTGATCACTTCGATGTTTTCTGAACGCCATGTGCCAAGGCCCATTTTCTCACCCTGAACATTGGTTGGAACAAGATCTGCTTCCAGATTCATCAGTGAACACACCACACTGTCTAATGCCACCGGGTCTGTCGAAACAAGCATTACACCCATGTGAACCGGATCACCGCCAGCCGGGCCGTTACCTTCCATGGCAACAATACCATCCATGATATGAAGTCTTGGCTTCACATACATATTCAGATCCACAAGCATTCTTGCAAAACTCTCTGCATTATTATAAATCGTATGTCCTTTGGCTTTATGAAGCCCCTGAATACAGCCATACATATTTTTAACCGCCGCTGTGATCTTTTCCAGCTGATGGGTTTTCATTTTACATACATTGATTAAGGCGTCATTGTCTACAACCGCTTTTGCCAGATGAAACTGCTTTGCCATCTTTCCCTGAGGATACTTAACAAAAACACTTTCTTCAAAATTTGCCATTGGAATCTTTAATGCTCTCATTTCTTCTGCAACACCACATTCTTCAGCAATCTTTTCCATAGAGCCAAACCCTGCCGAGTCACCGTAAGAAATATGTTCACAGCTATTTTCACGGAGCAAACGGCCAACAGCTGACATCACATAAGGATGGGTCGTGATCGCACTGTCTTTATCCGCCTTTCGAAGAAAATTGGGTTTTAATAAAATCTTCTCTTCTTTCTGAACAAAATGGGCAATACCGCCAATCTGTTCGATTCCCCATTTTAACTCTTCATATATCTTTTCCCTGTCATATATAGGACAGCTTAATAATACAACCTGACTTTTCACACAATCACCTTTCCTTCATCCTGTCAATGCAGCTCCAATTCTATCCAACGGTATTTAATATGGTCAAGATCACCATGATCAAGACCGCTAAAATCAACCATATATCTATAATTTTATCCTTTTCCCGAACTTCCGGCAACGCATTCATATGATAAACGTTTTCTGTTTTTTCAAAAGCCTGAGAAAAACTTCTTCCGTTTATCCGAAACGTCGCCACAATCACGCATATAATCAAAGGCACCATAATCAAAGCTAATATTCCCATGCTGATCAGAGTTATCTTCATCATTTCACCCGTACCAAGCATACTTTCAACAGCGAGTTCAGCCTCTGCCATTTCCCCAAGCTCTGTCTGCGAGAAATAGCCTGACAAGGTTGATATCCCATTCACAAAAAAATGCATACACATGCTCGTCACAATAGAATCACTGGCCTCCACCATAACAACCATCAAAAGGCCAAGAAATATTGCATAAGGCATCTGATTGAAATTCATATGCATCATTCCAAAAATAACAGCGGATAACAGCCATGCCAGTATCGGTGATTTTTCGCGATAACTGTGATAAATCACACCACGAACTAAAACCTCTTCACCAACAGCCGGCATCAGTGCCATAACAAACAAAGAAATACCGAGGCCATATTGATAAACATCTCCTGCCACATCAATAACCGCGTTTTTCACAAAAAACATGGATAAAACATTCAACAGAGAAATTATAGGAAATGCACACAAAACAGCTAAAAACGCGAATAAAACTGTTTTTAAGCGTATTGGATGCATACGAAGTACTTCTTTCATATCGACGTTACTCAACCACAATCCCAAAATTGAAATCAATAGAATACATATCTGCGTAGCTAATAACAACATCACTGTATCATTAAAACCAATCATAACCAAAATAAACTGGACAGCAACCATAACCGCTGTTGTTGCACACAAGATTTGATTACTATTTTTTATAGTTAATTGCTGCATTTTCCCATCCCTTTCCATATAGTTTTCAAAACCTCATATCCGGTTCTCATTGACTTTTTCTTTAAATCCGATATAATTATGTCAGATAAGGAGTGATATTTCATGGAGAATTTTTCTATAGAAAATATTATAAATGAATTTACAGAATATATCCAAAAGCAACATCCGGTTTCTGTTGCCGAAATGCCAAACATTGATCTGTACATGGATCAGGTTACGACCTTCATGGAAGATCATCTGGAACATTGCAAACGTTTCCCGGAAGATAAGATTCTGACAAAAACGATGATCAACAACTATGCCAAGAATCGTCTTCTCCCACCGCCGGATAAGAAAAAATATTCCAAAGATCATATGCTGTTTTTGGTATTTATCTATTATTTTAAAAATATTTTATCGATCAGTGATATTCAAACATTGCTTGGTCCAATGACAACGCACTATTTCCAGAACACCTCCGGAAAAGATATCAGCTGGCTTTATAATGAGATTATGGATAAAGAACCCGAACAGTCGCACCGAGTTGCATCGGATATCAGACAGCTTTCTGAAAATGTGAAAACCTATTTCACGGATGAACCCGAAGACGAACAGGAATATCTCCAATTACTTTCTATTATCGCATTACTTTCCTATGATGTCTATCAAAAGAAACAGTTGATTGAAAAACTGATTGATTCCTATCCATTTCCGGAAACTGAACATTCAAAGAAAAAAACGAAAAAATAAAATAAGCACTTGTTTCAATTTACGAAACAAGTGCTTTAATTTTCCTGTCTTATTCCTGTTTATCCTGAATACGCTGAATCGCCAGATCATAACCGTCATTACCATAATTCAATGAACGATTCACACGACTGATCGTTGCTGTTGAAGCACCTGTTTTTTCTGCGATTTCAAGATATGTTTTATGCTGACGCAGCATTCTTGCCACTTCAAAACGCTGAGACAATGAAAGAATCTCATTAATTGTTGCCAAATCTTCAAAAAAGTCAAAACATTCATCTACAGATTCAAGTTTAATAATCGCTTCAAATAATGTTTCAACTGCTGCTGTACGAATTTTTTTATTCATGAAACACCCACCCTTTAATACTTTAATTGTTTAAATCTTCTTACTATATTAACATCTTAGCGCAATATAGTCAATGAGTATTAACATTTCACAGCAATAAAGTCATCCGGATTTCCTACGCTTCTACAGGTGCATATTTTGCAATAGCTTCTTCAATGCGTTCTTTCACCATAGCACCGATTTCATGGGTTTTCATCCCCTTATATGCTTCATATGGAATCGGTTCAAGATAATGAATCTGAGCTGTCATCGGTTCAATAGAGTGACTGTCGAAAGCTTTAAAAGAATCAATGATAGCTACCGGAACAATCGGACATTTCGCATAAACTGCACTCTTAAAAGCCCCATTCTTAAACTCGACCATCTTATTGCCCAACCGGCTTCGTGTACCTTCTGGAAAAATCAGGAATACTTTCCCTTTTTTTACTTCATCAGCCACTTCTTTAATAACACGCATAGACTGACGCACATCCTCTCGATCCATGGCTTTCGCTGCAATCATACGGGCAACCTGCTTTACAAAAATGACATTCGCCACTTCTTTCTTAAAAACAACTGAAAGAAAACGCCCATGGGTTTCAATAAAAAGTAAGACATCGAACATTCCCTGATGATTGGCAAACAGCATATACCCATTCTCTTTTGGAAGATTTTCCATGCCGGATGAAACAACTTTGATTCTGCCCACTCGATTCACATAGTGTACCAGTTCATAAAGTAAGCCATAACGCTTCGCTTCACTATATTTTTCAAATTTTTCATCACGACCATAACAACAAAGTCTGAACCACCATCCCGGCACTTTATGTAAAGAGCGAAGAATCATCAATATAATACGTTCCATATATTTTCTCCTTTAATCACTTGTAATATTATGTATAACTAGAAACATCTTAACACATATCGGAAAAATCTGCTATTCATTTTCCTCAATGAACTTTCGAAGTTTCATCAAGGCCCTTTTTTCAATACGGCTTACATAGCTTCTCGAAATTCCAAACCTTCTTCCAATTTCTCTCTGTGTGACTTCCTTACAGCCAAAAAGACCATACCGTTTATATATGATTTCCCTTTCTCGAGTCGTTAATACCTCACTGATGGCTACATACATTTTCCGAATCCGTTCATCCAGCATCATCTGATCCAGGACATCATCCACTGTATCTTCGACCACATCAATGAAACTGATTTCATTTCCCTCTTTATCTGTGCCAATAGGTTCATATAACGAAATTTCCCGATTTAATTTGCGCTCTGTTCGCAGAAGCATTAATAACTCATTGTCAATACATCGGGCCGCATATGTGCCAAGTCTGCTGCCTTTCGTCCCATCATACGTATTAACAGCTTTAACAAGCCCTACAATACCTATGGCAATCAATTCATCCATATCCCGACATGTACTCATATATTTTTTTACAATATGGGCAACCAGCCGTAAATTTCGTTCGATTAATATATCTTTTGCCTCCACATCCCCTGCTTTATACAAAGCAAGAAAACGTTCTTCTTCTTCACGACTCAAAGGTTTTGGAAAAGACTGCAAACAAAAGCACCCCGTTTGTGACCTTTATCCTAATCTATGCGTCACTCGGAGGTGCTGTGTCTGTCCTTATTATTTAATTTTTTCGGATTGATAGGTTATGAAAATCGTATCCATACCATCCGGACTCTCACCATTTAATGATTCTTTATACAGATACCCCGGCTGTCCGGTTCTTGGATGAAAGAAACGTCGGCTTTTTTCTACAGAAAGGTGCTCAATGGCTTTATCCATTCGTTGAATGAGCCAAGGCGATAATAAACATTTTTTATGGGCCGGAAGAATACCTTCGATCGGATAATTCTCCAGTATTTTTAAACGTTTTTTATACGCATACACATACGCACTCGTATTAAAATGCATCCATAAACTATAATCCAGATCATCTCCCGGGAATAGAATATGAGATTTCCAGTCAAAAAGCATGACACTCCCTACCGTATGTCCTGGCACTAAAATAACTTCAACGCGTTGCTTATCTCCAAGATCAAAACACTGACCATCCGAAAGCCACAAAAATTCTTTCGTGTCCGCCTCATACCATGCCATACGATCAAAGTCCTCTGGCCAGATTGGACCCTTGCCTGCAGCTTTTCGGATCCCTTCAAATCTTGCTGCAACAAGCGGCTTTTGAATCTTCTGATAATCCTCATAGGTCTCTACATCATCCGGATGCATCCAGACCTGTTCAAAATAACGATTGCCACCATTGTGATCTATATGTCCATGGGTATTCACGACAATCAGAGGTAAGTTTGTTATCGATTCAACAACCGGACGAATATCTTCAAATCCAAATCCCGTATCAATCAGCATGGCTTTTTCGGATCCCACAATCAATGTACTTCCCACATCGCCCGGCTCATAAATGTGATAGATATTTTCTTTTATTGATATGATCTCATAATAATTTTTCATCTTTTAAATCTCAGTCTTTTCTTCGAAGCAGATCAAATGGTGAAAGTTCCACGCCTAAATCCACATAAATCTTCTGTTTTGGATGCGGGCAGCTTTCCATCGGCTGACCTTCTTCATCGGTCATGCCACGAACAACAACCGTCAGATCTGTGCCATCCGGTTTCATGATTTCGATTTCTTCTCCGACAGAAAATTTATTTCTCTGTTCAAGTGCATAGTAACCATCGCCTCGGTTTTCACCAATCAAACCAAGATATGTGTATGCTTTGATGTATGTGTTACTGTCATAAATCTGTGTATCATGATCCGGTTTTCCAAAGAAAAATCCTGTTGTAAACTGACGATACGTACATTTTGCAATTTCATCTTTATAATAATCCATACGGCTATGATACAGTGCCGGATCTGTAAAATAATCGTCTATAGCCTGTCTGTAAGTACGTGTCACGACAGCTACATAAAGTGCTGTCTTCATACGTCCCTCAATCTTGAAACTATCGATACCTGCATCCACCATCTCCGGAATATGTTCGATCATACATAAATCCTTGGAGTTAAAAATATAAGTTCCGCGTTCATTTTCATAAACCGGTAAATACTCGCCTGGACGTGTTTCTTCCATGATAGCATATTTCCAGCGGCATGGATGGGTACATGCTCCCTGATTGGCATCACGACCTGTAAAATAACTGCTGAGCAGGCAGCGACCAGAATAGGATATGCACATTGCCCCGTGAATAAATGTTTCAATTTCAAGATCATCCGGAATATTGGCACGAAGTTCTTTAATCTCTTCAATGGACAATTCACGAGCAGAAACTACACGTCTTGCACCTAATGTATGCCAGAAACAATACGTACGATAATTGGTATTATTTGCCTGTGTACTGATATGAACATCAATCTCCGGGCAAATTTCCTTTGCAATCTGGAATACTCCCGGATCCGAAATAATCAAGGCGTCCGGACCGATTTCTTTTAATTCATGGAAATATGCCTCAATTCCATTCAAATCTCCGTTATGTGCCAAAATATTTGCTGTCACATAAACTTTGGTTCCATGGGCATGGGCAAAGGCGATACCTTCTCGCATATCATCCATGGAAAAATTTTTTGACTTTGCACGAAGACTGAATACTTCGCCGCCAATATATACAGCATCTGCTCCAAATGTAACCGCTGTTTTTAATACTTCCAGACTGCTTGCCGGAATCATCAATTCTGGTTTTTTCATACTTTACTCCTTCACACTGACTGTCATCCCATCACCAATAGGCAATACCATGGTTTCCAGTCCTTCCATATGTTTCAATGTCCATAAATAATCACGCATTCTGCTGTGAATCGTGCGATTTCTTCGAACAACCGCATAACGGGATTCAACGACATCCCCATCCTGAAGAACATTATCGGATACCAAAATTCCTCCAGGTGCCAAAAGTCTCAAAACTTCCGGCAGAAAATGAATATATTGTCCCTTTGCCGCATCCATGAAGATAAAATCATAAGGTCCCTCAAGACCTTTGAGCACCTCAACGGCATCGCCTTCAATCAGAGTAATCTTATCCTCCATACCTGCACGCTTAAAATTTTCTTTTGCGATCGGAATGCGTTTTTCATATTTTTCAATTGTTGTCAAATGGCTATCTTCCGGAATACATTCTCCCATCAAAATAGCGGAAAAGCCTATGGCTGTTCCTACTTCCAGAACCTGCCCAGGCTTTTTTATCTTTAACAGAACCCTCAAAAGACTCTGACTTTCCTTTCGGATAATCGGTACATAGTCTCTGATAGCCTCCTGCTCAATTGTTCGAACTAATGGGCTGGCATCCTTGTCCAAAGAAAGGATATAATCCAGCATTCTTTCATCTACGATCACTGTCCGCCGTCTCCTTCACTTGTTTCCGCTGTTTCCTCTGTTGCGGTTTCTTCCGCGGTTTCTTCTGTTACAGTTTCTTCCACTGTTTCTGCCGTCTCAGCAGCCAGTTCATCGGCCGTCTTCTGCTCAACAATGGAATTTTCCTGATTCGACATATGTTCAATCATATCATCTGCAGACATACTTGCTGTTACAATATATGTTCCAGGCATCAAATGAGCACTGGATAAACGTGCCTTAATGGCAAATGCCAGTTCATTATCAATCACTCCTGCTGCTTTTAACTTCGAAGCAACCGTCTGACCGCCCTCACCTGACACAATCTCTATCTGTACTTCTTCCTGAGAATTTTCATTGACAACAGGTTCTCCAAACACTTCATAAGAAAAATCATACACAATCGTTCCTATACGAATCAAAAGGAACAGTGCAACCGCATAGATCACAATGTTAATACCAAGGCCAAAAATCGCTGCAAGTATTTTCTTTATCATAACCGTTTCCTCCTCTAACTATCTAAAAACGAAACATCTATCTCCAGCTCATTATAAATCTGCTCCATAACCTGATTCATCAGCATAGACATGCCGTGTTCCGCTGTTAGAAGTTCTCTGACATCCGAATCCATAAGAATATCATTATACGCCTCATATAAAGCATATAATTCACCCGTATCTCCCGGATCATTCGGTTTATTCTGGATTACAAAACATACTTTTCGAAATTCATTCACTCGCCGATATAAATCCGAATCTTTCTCAATCTTCATCTGTAATCTGCGATACTGATTATAGACATTACTCCTTTTAAGCTCCCGAATAAGCTGACGGGTCTGATATTCTATATTATTCATCCTCTACCAGGCCTTTCCTCCGCATAATCATAATGGTAATGTTAACCATTAACATTACCATTATAAAGAATTCTGTATCATTTATCAAGTATTAAACATCCACTTCCATGATAATCGGAAGAATCATCGGACTGCGTTTTGTCTGTTTCCATACATATTCACCCAATGTATCACGAATAACGGCCTTAATCTTGCTCCAGTCCGCCGTGCGATTGTCTAAACACTTCTGAACCGCTGCATCAACAACCTTATGCGCATCTTCCATCAGCATTTCTGATTCACGAACATAGACAAATCCTCTGGACACAATATCCGGTCCTGCAAGCAAACGATTGTCGTATTTTGATAAAGTCAATACAACAACAAGTAAACCATTCTGAGATAACATCTGTCGATCTCTAAGAACAATGTTACCAACATCACCAACACCCAAACCATCGACCATAATGCCTCCATGCGGCACCTGACCTATGACATTTGCTTTTTGCTCTCGAATCTCTAACACATCACCAGAAGATAACAATAAAATATTATCTTTTGGAATGCCCATATTTTCAGCCAGCTTCGCATGCGCTTTCAAATGACGATATTCCCCATGTACAGGAATCGCAAACTTCGGATGCGTCAATGCATAAATTAATTTGATTTCTTCAGCACAGGCATGACCGGATACATGGGTATCCTGGAAAATAACCTGAGCTCCTTTTCTGAATAATTCATTAATAATATTCGAAACTGCTTTTTCATTCCCCGGAATCGGACTCGAACTGAACACAATCGTATCTCCCGGCTTAATGGATACACGACGATGTGTACTGTTGGCCATTCGAGAAAGTGCTGCCATCGTCTCCCCCTGACTGCCTGTCGTAATCAAAACAAGCTGATCATCCGGATAATTACGCACCTGATCAATATCGATCAGTGTATTCTCCGGAATCTGAATATATCCAAGCTCCGTTGCAATGGAAATCGTATTCACCATACTTCGACCTTCGACAATAACTTTTCTTCCATACTTGTAAGCAGAATTAATAATCTGCTGAACACGGTCCACATTCGAGGCAAACGTCGCAACAATAATTCGACCACTTCTGTGCTCATCAAAAATATGGTCAATAGACACGCCCACTTTACGCTCAGAATTTGTAAATCCCGGACGTTCCGCATTGGTACTGTCCATCATCACAGCAAGTACGCCTTTTTTACCCAATTCGGCAAATCTCTGAAGATCAATACTTTCACCAAATACAGGTGTATAATCAATCTTAAAGTCACCCGTATGCACAATGATACCTTCTGGTGTATAAATTGCCAGTGCTGTCGCGTCTGCAATACTGTGATTTGTTTTTATAAACTCAATTCGAAAACATCCCAGATTAATGGACTGTCCATGTTTGATCACTTTGCGTCGTGTGGTCTTCATGAGATTATGTTCTTTTAATTTATTTTCAATAATACCCATTGTCAATTTTGTCGCATAAATAGGTACGTTGACCTTTTTAAGTACATAAGGCAAAGCACCGATATGATCTTCATGACCATGGGTAATGACAAATCCTTTGACTTTTTCGATATTGTTCTCAAGATAAGTTATGTCCGGGATGACCAGGTCGATTCCAAGCATATCATCTGCAGGAAATGCAAGACCACAGTCCACCACAATAATACTGTCTTCGTATTCAAAGGCTGTAATATTCATTCCAATATTTTCCAAACCGCCCAATGGAATGATCTTTACGCCTTCGATATCTTTTCTTACATCATAATTTTTCAAAATAAAAACCTCCGATAATCTGTCATCGGATAATATTTTTGACATAACAAAACACGATAAGCTTTTTTAAGCCTACCGTCTTTTGTAAAATTCATCGAATTCATCACGTTCACATTTCGATATCAATATCATCCAATATCTCAGAAAATACTTTAAAAATTGCTTCCAACTCAACATCATCTTCGATCTCACTGTAAACAACATCTTCCGAATCTTCTTCGTTCACAGTTTCTTTCAAAATCAAAGCCTCTGCTTCATCATCCATAGAATCCGCAACCAATATATAATTCACATCGTTGATTCTGGTCTGCTCAACAACGTAGAATTCCACTTCTTCTGTATCTGTATAAAAAACTATTTTTTCAGGTTTTGTAGCCATCTAATCACCTAATTCTCCTATTCATGACTTAATCGATCCAAATAAGTTTGCAAAATAAACGCTGCAGCCATCTTATCCACGAATTCCTTACGGTTCTCTCTACGCACGCCGCCTTCCATAAGTATTCTCTCCGCAGATACAGTACTCATACGTTCATCCTGTAAAATAACAGGAAGTCCTGTCCGACGTTCCAGCATCTCTTTGAAACTTTCTGTCTTCGCACAACGATCTCCCTGCTCATTATTCATATGTTTTGGATAACCAAGAACGATCTTTTCAATTTCATATTCCTTCACCAGAGTTTCGATTCTGGCAAGCGTTTTTCTCAGTTTATTCTCTTCTTTTCGCGTAATCGTTTCCAGTGACTGAGCTGTCCATCCCATAACATCACTCACGGCAACGCCAACCGTTCTGGAACCATAATCTAAACCTAATATACGCATATCTTTATTTTAAATTCACGTCAATGTAACTTCTGAGAAGTTCTTCCAAAAGTTCATCACGTTCCACTTTCATAATCAAATATCTTGCATTCTTATAGCTTGTTACATAAGTAGGATCACCAGACATAATATAGCCCACAATCTGGCTGACCGGATTATATCCCTTCTCAGTTAAAGCGATATAAACAGCCTCTAAAATATCCTTCACGGTAATCTCAGCATTGGCGCTGACTTTAAAATATTGTGTGTTTCCCATATTTTCCATAATATCACTTCCTTAACTTTCTTTTCCCTACACTTACTCACTATATTAATATAAATGGCGAAATAATTCAATCAATTATTTCGCAAAACACAAAATCTTCACCCTGCTCACCGGTCATCTGACAGTTTACAATCACATTCGACTGTACATTGTCAGATTCTATCACACATTTTATATATTCACGACTATGACCAACCCACATAGATTTCCCATCGACCTGAATAGCCTCTTCAATAAGCACTTCCAATATTTTATCCGAACAACTCTGACGATAATCGTTCATCATTTTTTCAGATAATTTTAACAAACGATTGCTGCGGGCCGTTTTAATCTTTTCATCTACCTGATCCTGCATCACAGCGGCACGTGTACCTTTACGTGGTGAATATTTAAAAATATGCATTTCCGCAAAATGAACCTGATCTAAGAACTTTTCTGTCGCCTCAAATTCTTCATCGTTTTCCCCCGGAAATCCTACAATAACATCCGTAGTAAATGCCGGACGATCAAAATATCTCTTCAACAATTCACATTTATCTGCATACTCTTCCGGTGTGTAATGACGATTCATTCGTTTTAAAGTTGCTTCACAGCCACTCTGTAATGACAGATGAAAATGCGGACAGATTTCTTTAATTTCAGAAAGACGTTTTACAAAACTTTCCGTAATAATCCCCGGTTCCAAAGAACCGAAGCGAATGCGTTCCACGCCCTCAATGGCTGCCAACGCTTCGACCAAACGAATCAGTGCATCGGTTTTACCAAATCCAACACCATCTTCAAAATCTTTTCCATAAGATGAAACATGAATCCCTGTCAGAACAAACTCTTTATAACCTGACTCTGTCAATGCTGCCACTTCATTGATAATATCTTCTGCCTGGCGGCTGCGCACACGGCCTCTTGCATATGGAATAATACAATAAGAGCAAAACTGGTTGCATCCATCCTGAATCTTAATATAAGCACGTGTATGTTCGGATACCTTCGTAATAAACATCGTCTCATAATCATGTGTATGATTAATGTCTATCATCTGAACCATTTTCTCTTGTTCTTTTTCTTCATTTTTTTGTTGAGCAAATTCTTCTACCATGGACAAAATCTGTCCTTTGCAATTATTGCCAATGATCAGATCGATGGCATCATCCTTTTGTACGGCTTCTCCGGCCGCCTGAACATAACATCCCGCAGCAACAATGATCGAATCCGGATTCTTTTTACGTGCGCGATGCAGCATCTGTCTGGACTTACGATCGGCCATATTCGTTACGGTACATGTATTTATGACATAGACGTCTGCCTTTTCATGAAAAGCGCGAATTTCATATCCACCTTTCTGAAAAATTTCTTCCATAGCATCTGTCTCATATTGATTTACTTTACATCCAAGAGTGCAAAATGCAACACTTTTCATCCTTTTTCCTCCGCTTTTGATATTTTCAGACTTTTTAATCATTCTATTCTGTTTCATCAGTTAATTTAATATAAATACGCCAAATTTATTGACTTTTCCTTCTTAAAGTTGTACAATATACATAAACTTTTATATCTTAGGGGGTCTTGCCAATGCGCACAGTTCAAGTTAATATCAACTCCATCGATAAGGTAAAATCTTTCGTCAATACGGTGACTGCATTTGATGCCGAATTCGACCTCATTTCAGGTCGTTTTGTTATCGACGCCAAATCAATTA
>JAFOYH010000064.1 GCA_017391465.1 Lachnospiraceae bacterium
AAAGTTTGACTTCTGCTTTAAAACCACCACATAGCTACCGCTATGTCTTTTCCTATGATAACAATCAAAGCAGAAAACTACAACCTTATTTCTCAAGATTTTTATAATAAAACGATAGATTCTCTCGATCTGAACCTTATTTCCTGTACCTGCGGACATTCCGGATGCCTGATCCGCTATGGTTCCTATAAACGAAACGTCCAGCTGAAGGACGAAATGATCACGCTGACCATAGTTCGTGTCTATTGCACAACATGCGGGCATACCCACGCGCTCCTTCTTTCTTCCCTAGTTCCTTATTCTCAGATTCCTCTGAATGTACAGATAACCGCCATTCATGCTTATGAATCTGGACACTCTCTGTCTCGCATCCTGGCGGACCAGTGTTTCATTGATGAAAACAATCTCAAAGCTGTTATACGTACCTACAGACTCTACTGGAAAGAACGACTTCGTTCTGTCGGGCTGTCATTCTCTGAATGGAGTTCCCTTGTTACCAGCTGTTTTTCAAATTTTTCAAGACAGTTCATGCAGATAAAAACAACCGTCAATAAACTTTTTCTTTTACCAACATAACCTTACACGACAGCTCCCTTTTTCTTCAGTATCCTTTGGATAAAAGGAGGCTTAAATATCATGAAACCAGAAAAACAGCAGGAAATCGCACTTATGCGCTATGGTGCGATTGCTCCACTTATCGCAGGTTTAGACGAAAACTATCCTAGCAAGACCGCTTTCTACACTGAAATCTCTAACAAAGGGCTTGTAGGTCCCGATGGGCGTGTCCATCATTATGCACCTGCAACCATTGAAAAATGGTATCTCGATTATCAGAACCATGGCTTTGATGCCCTCGTGCCTAAAAGCAGGGCAGATGCCGGTATGAGCCGCAAGCTTGATGATGATCTGCAGGAACGGATCCGTTACTTCAAGATGAATTACCCCCGTATGTCAGCAGCAGCCATCTACAGACAGCTCAAAACTGATGGTTCCATCATAAACGGTCAGGTTTCCGAATCCACAGTCTGTCGTTTTGTAAACCAGCTCCAGAACGAGCTTCGCCAGACACCTCACAGGGATATGCGGCGTTATGAACGGCCACACATCAATGAAGTATGGTGCGGTGACAGCAGCGTTGGACCAAGGCTCACCGATAAAGACGGGAAGAAACACCGTATTTACATCATTGCCCTAATTGATGATGCCAGTCGTTTCATTACAGGCATTGATGCTTTTTATAATGATAACTTTGTGAACCTGATGTCTGTCATGAAATCAGCCGTATCAAAGTACGGACGTCCCAAAGTGCTTAACTTCGATAATGGAAAATCTTACAAAAACAGGCAGATGGAGCTTCTTGCAGCCAGAATCGGTACAACACTCAGTTACTGTCAGCCATATACTCCAACCGGAAAAGCAAAGATCGAACGCTGGTTCCGCACACTGAAGGATCAGTGGATGGCAGGCCTTGACATGCAGGATTTCCATTCGCTGGATGAACTGCGCGGCAGTCTTCATTCTTATGTCCAGCGGTATAATCAGACTCCTCATTCTTCTCTTCGAGGAATGACGCCACAAGACCGCTTCTTTTCCGAACCAGAACAGATCCGCAGGCTCCCGGCAGATGATATCGACAAACATTTTCTTCTGGAGATTGAACGTCGTGTTTCTGCTGACTGTGTCATTGTAATTGACCAGATCGAATACGAAGTAGACTATCGCTTTGCTCGTCAGCGTATCCGGCTGCGGTATTCCCCGGATATGAAAGATATCTTTGTTGTCGAAACAGATGGGACACTTACCCCTATCCGGCTTCTCAACAAAACAGAAAACGCATTAGTCAAACGAGAAAAAGTACGCCTTTGCAAAGGAGATGAATAACCATGGATTACACTGCCAGATATGGGTTAGAGTTCAACCCATTCTTAAAGAACTCAAAGGAAGTCCTCGTAGAAACTCAGGAATACAAGGAAGTTCTATTCCGCCTGAATTATCTGCTGACCACCAAAGGCTTTGGATTGCTGACCGGCAGTGCCGGAAGAGGCAAGACCACCGCTATCCGCAACTGGTCTGCCGGATTGAATCCTTCTTTATATAAAGTAGTCTATTCCAGCCTGTCTACGCTTACCGTGAATGATTTCTATCGGAATCTGGCTTCTGAACTTGGTGCACAGCCTGCATTCCGGAAAACAGATAACTTCAAGATCATACAGAATGAGATCAATCGCCTCGTTCTCGAAAAAAGGCAAACACCTGTCATCATCATAGACGAAGCAAACTATATCGGAAACGCCGTCTTAAATGACTTGAAAATGCTGTTCAACTTTGAAATGGATTCCAGGGATAGAGCCGTTGTCCTGCTTGCCGGTTTACCACAGCTGAACAGTACTCTCAGGCTCAGCATTCACGAACCGTTCCGTCAGAGGATTGTCATGAATTACAATCTTGAAGGAATGTCCAAAGCAGAAGGACATTCTTATGTGGCCTCCAAGCTGAAGGGCGCCGGATGCTCTCAGACGGTATTCGAAGAAAATGCCCTTGAAGCGATCTTAAATGCCGCAAATGGAACTCCACGTATGATCAACAAACTCTGTAACGCTAGCCTTCTGATCGGAAACAGTTCAAATTTAAATATCATCACTACCGATGCCGTCATGCAGGCAATCAATGACTGCGAACTCGGCTGACTTCCGGACCATCATGTAATCTGCATGATGGTTCTTTTACATAAAACAGTGTGCAGAAATGGTAGCAAACAATACGCTTTGCAATGCTTCTGCATACCTCAAAAAGTTATTTTTAATCTGCGGGAGCAAGCCGCATTTAATTTGCCGAATGACATCATACTGTTTATATACTTTGCATCCATTAAGAGTATCTTTTCCCACACAATCAACTGCAACTGCATTAAAATCCGTTGGTACAGTCGCTTCAAAGATAATTTCCTCACACTCATTATAAATATAATTCTTGTTTTCCTTATATTCATAATAGGTATTAATATCCATACCATGTTCAATTTTATACAAATCAGTATATAGGTCGTCTGAAGTGGATATTTTCAACGGATTACTAAGATAATCTTCTATTTCTTCTTTATCTGTCAGTCCATCTCCA
>JAFOYH010000111.1 GCA_017391465.1 Lachnospiraceae bacterium
GCTTGTTACAACAGAATTTTCCCAGTAATAGAATAGTGAAAAGAAATAAGGGGCTGTGTACAACAGCCCTTTTGTGTTTACCAGTGTTTAATTTGCGTGGTATAATAAAAGACATATGAGAGACTCATATAGAACAGGGAGGTGTTTCTATGCATCTGAATCGACTGCGCATTCAGAATTTTAAATCGATTCGAGATTTGGAAATTGAAGACATTGAAAATGTTTTGATTCTTGTTGGAAAAAATAATACGGGGAAAACGGTCATTTTGGATGCACTGAGAATTCTTGACGGCACTTATGCATTAAGTGATAATGACTTTAATCAGGAGGCCGGAAATATTGAAATTGAGGTTCATTTGCAATTAGATCATGAAGACCTTCACATGTTTAATGAAAGCGGTATTGTCAGCGGATATAAACGTTATGATCTGTGGATGAAAGAATTTCAGAACAGACTGCCGTCTTTTGACGAAACAACAGGAATTTTGTACTTTAAATTAACCGTGAATCACAATGGACAGCGTCGTTTCAGTGATGGCACAAAGAAGCACAACACATACATTCAGCAGGTGATTCCGAAGTTATATTATATTGATAGCATGCGACATTTTAAAGATATCCAGGACGATATCTTTCTTGCACAGGAAAATATGTGGACATCGAGACTTCGGAAAGAACGCTGTGTCTTTGACAGCGGAAAAACGTGTCTTCATTGTTTTCATTGTATTGGAAAGATCGAACAGAAAATGCCGGCAGAGCTGAATGTGCTGGAAACAGCCCGATTATTTGAGTACAAGTTATATCAGGGGAATTTTAATCAGTTTGCAGAAAGTGTCAATGACTATTTCCATAAGAATGGTGGTCAAAGTGAAGATATTTATTACACCATGGCCGGAAGTATGGGGGATTTGTGCAAAGTTCAGGGATATGTTCATCATAGAGAACGAGATATTGAGATGAATCTTTCAGACATGGGCACAGGTATGCGTTGTATTTATATATTATCCCTTTTGGAAGCCTATATTCATGGGGATAAGCGAATCCCTTGTATTATTCTGATGGAAGATCCGGAAATTTTCCTGCATCCAAGACTCCAAAAAGTGGCCAGCGAGATTCTCTATCGCCTGTCCAAGACGAATCAGGTCATCTTTACAACGCATTCGCCAAATATGCTGTTCAACTTCACATCGGGTCAGATTCGTCAGGTGATGACCGATGAAGAATGGTACACTGTTGTAAAACAGCCGGAAGATGTGGATCAGATACTGGATGATCTGGGTTATACTGCCAATGATCTCATGAATGTGAATTTTGTCTTTATTGTGGAAGGAAAGCAGGACAAGAGTCGATTGCCGCTGCTTTTAAATAAATACTATTCCGAAATGACAGATAAAGAGGGTAAACCGTATCGTATATCGATTATTACAACCAATAGCTGCACAAACATTAAAACCTATGCCAATTTAAAATATATTAACAAGCTCTATTTAAAGGATCAGTTTTTAATGATTCGAGATGGAGACGGCAAGGATCCGGAATTTCTGGCAAATCAGCTTTGCAAGTATTATGAGCGAAGTTATGTTCAGGATGTGGATCGTATGCCAAAGGTGACACGCAAAAATGTCCTGATTTTAAAATATTATTCATTTGAAAATTATTTCCTGAATCCGGAAGTGATGGTTCAGATTGGCGTTTTAAGTTCTGTGGATCAGTTTTATGAAGTTTTGTATAAGAAATGGAAAGAGTATCTGCATAGAATAAAGAGCGGACAAAATTTTACACGTAAAACCGGCATTGAAATTAAAGGACCGGAGGATATCAGAGACAATATCGAAGAATTTTTAATTTATATGCGCGGACATAATCTTTATGATATTTTCTATGGTCCGCATAAAAAACGTGAAAAAGAACTTTTAACAGCCTATATTGATGCAGCTCCAAGAGATACATTTAAAGATATTCTGGATGCCATTGACCGGTTTGTTTATTTTGAGAATCGTGTGAAAGAAGAAAAAGAGTAGGATACAAAAAAGCGTGCTACAGTCAAAAAGTAGCACGCTTTTATAATGTCTTAATTAGTCAAATTTGAATCCTGCAAGTAAGGAACCAAGATTTGTTGCTGCATCACCTTCGGATTTGAAGTTAGCGAATTCTTTATCGTGTGTTTCAACCGGAGCTTCTTCAACCATTAAAGCTTTCATGCTGAGGCTGAGTTTGCCTTCTTTTTTCTGAATAACTTTAACTTTTACAGCATCGCCTGTTTTTACAGCTTCGTCTGGAGTTTTGATACGTTTTGTGCTCATCTGGGAGATGTGTACAAGACCGCTTAAACCATTTTCAAGACGGATAAATGCACCATAGTTTGTAATCTTTTCTACAGTACCTTCGAATACATCACCAACAGCAATAGCGTCTGCCTGAGCTGCTTTTTCAGCGGCTTTCTTTTCCTGTTCAACAACGCGACCGGATAAAACAAGTCGTTTCTGTTCTGGATCAACAGTAATGATTTTAACATCAACAGTTTTGTTGAGCCATTCGTTTAAGTCTTCAACATAGCTTGTAGAAAGCTGAGAAGCAGGGATAAATGCGCGAACGCCCTGTACGTAAGTGATTACGCCTGCGTTTACAACGCCTTTAACCTGAACAGATAAAACAGTATCTTCATCCATTAACTGCTGTAATTCTTCCCAGGAGATTCTTTCTTCTGCAACACGTTTTGTTTCACTCATAATTGTCACCTCATTATTCTTCACAGGTTTCGGCTGCCATTTTAGAAGGATCTATTTTTACATATTCGCGATTTGCAACAACTTCTTCAGCGTCATCTTCATCATCGAACATGTCGTCAAAATCATCATCGAAATCATCATCCCATGTATCGTCAAAGTTATCGGATGCTTTCTTATCTAAGACATCTTTAACGATATAAGCAATACTTCCAACAGCTACGGCTACGGTTGCTGTCTTTGCTACAAATTTAAAAAATTTACCGATCTTCATAAATTCACCTTCCTGTTTTTTACTCACATATAGTTTATATTATATAGTATTTTTACAAAAAAATAAAGATATTATTTACTTTAGTCCGAAAAATAATTAAAATAAAGATAATGATTCTTACAAAAAAGGAAGATACATAATCCTTTTTATTTTATGAGGTAATTATGAAAATCATACTTAAAATAACAGGCTTCCTGCATTTATTATACTATTTTCTTATGATCACCTATGCCGGAATCCGAACAACATTTTCAATATTCTGGCTGATCATGGGAAGCTTTTGGTTGTGTTTGTCTTTCGTTCCGAATAAACTTTTAAAATGGATTCGGTGGCCGTTGTGTGTTATTGCAGGCGTCTTTTTAGGACATGAAGCTGCATTTGCTGGAGCTGGAAGAAAAAAGCCACAGAAAGGAGCCGACTATGTGATTGTTTTAGGGGCTCAGGTAAAAGGAACCCGTCCATCCAGAGCATTGCTTCGACGCATTCAGAAAGCGAAGGAATATCTGGATGAAAATCCAAAGACCAAAGTGATTGCATCGGGCGGTCAGGGACCGAGGGAAGATATTACGGAAGCAGAGTGCATTCGAAATACATTGATTGATCTGGGGATTTCCAAAGAGAGAATTTTAATGGAAGCAGTTTCAACAAATACATGGGAGAATATTAAATTTTCGCAAGTAATGGCAGGAGGCGAACATCGTTTTGTTCTGGTTACCAATGGTTTTCATTTGTTCCGTGCCATGAAGACGGCCAAGATGCTTGGTTTCAAATATGTCCAGGGACTTGGAGCTTCAGAGGAACCAGTATTGCTTGTAAATTATTATGTACGTGAATTTTTTGCATGGATGGTGTATAGGAGGCGTTCGCAATGATTTATGTGACTTCAGATATTCATGGATGTTTTAAAGAATTTAAAAATTTACTCAATTATATACGGTTTTGTGACGAAGATATGCTTTATATTATTGGTGATGTGCTCGGTCGAGGAGAAGAACCCATACCATTACTTCAATATGTGATGAAACATCCTAACATGAAACTGCTTATGGGAAATCACGAACAGGCCTTTTTATGGAATATGGATGAGAATACAAGTATTTTTTCGGACGAAGAAGTGAGAGAACTCTGGCTCAAGCATAGTGGATCCCAGGTATATGAACAATATATGGCATTACCTGAGGATGAAAAACAGAGGGTAATTGATTATGTAAAAAAATGTCCGGTTTATGAGATCGTGGACAAGAATATTTTGGTTCATGCGGGAATCCAGACAAAACATATGTCATACGATTCGCTAAAAGAGTTGATGAATGAACAAAAATCATTTAAAATGTTATGGCAGACGAAAGAATTTTACTGTGAGCCGATGGAGCTTAAAGATCCGGAAGCGAGAGTGTTTTTTGGTCATATGTTTTCTTTAATTATTCGTCAGGATCGAGGAGAACCCATGGATTCGACGGAAGTGTGGAACGATGGCAATCGTATCGGTTTGGATTGTGGATATGCCTTTGGAGGGAAAATGGTTATGTATTGTCTGGATACGGATGAGGAACATTATCTGACCAGTTCGGGCGAATTTTATACCAGACAATCCAAGAAAAAGAAAACTATTTTGCATTAATGTGATAAAGAAATGAAGAAAATGCTTGCATTTTTAACAAATATCATGTAATATTGTTCTGGTACAAACAAATGTATTTTACAGACGGACATCTGGCGAAATATCAAATCATAAAGGAGTAATTACAATGGAAAAGAAATTAAGAGTGGGAATCCTTGGGGCAACAGGAATGGTAGGACAGAGATTTATTTCTCTTCTTGAAAATCATCCATGGTATGAAGTAGTTGCAGTGGCAGCAAGTCCTCGTTCTGCAGGGAAAACATATGAGGAAGCTGTAGGTGGCCGTTGGAAAATGACCACACCAATGCCGGAAGGCGTTAAAAAATTAATGGTTATGAATGTAAATGATGTAGAAAAAGTTGCCGCTGAAGTCGATTTTGTTTTCAGTGCTGTAGATATGACAAAAGAAGAAATTCGTGCCATCGAAGATGCATATGCGAAAACAGAAACACCAGTTGTTTCTAATAATAGTGCACATCGTTGGACACCAGACGTTCCTATGGTTGTTCCGGAAATCAATCCAGAACATTTTGAAGTCATCGAATTCCAGAAAAAACGTTTAGGTACAACACGCGGTTTTGTGGCTGTAAAACCAAATTGTTCCATTCAGAGTTATGCGCCTGTGCTCACAGCATGGAAAGAATTTGAACCTGTAGAAGTTGTTGCTACAACATATCAGGCAATTTCCGGTTCAGGAAAAACATTTAAAGAATGGCCGGAGATGATTGAAAATATCATTCCATATATTGGCGGTGAGGAAGAAAAGAGTGAACAGGAACCATTGCGTCTCTGGGGTAAAGTTGAAGATGGTGTAATCGTAAAGGCTTCCAGTCCGGTGATTACAACTCAGTGTATCCGTGTGCCGGTATTAAATGGCCATACAGCGGCTGTGTTTGTTAAATTTGCAAAAAAACCAACAAAAGAAGAATTAATCGATCGTATTCGTAATTTCAAAGGTCAGCCTCAGGAATTAAATCTTCCAAGTGCTCCAAAACAGTTTATTCAGTACCTTGAAGAAGATAATCGTCCACAGGTTAAGATGGATGTAGAATATGAAAGAGGTATGGGCGTATCTGTAGGTCGTCTTCGTGAAGATACGGTATATGATTATAAATTTATCGGTTTATCTCATAATACTGTACGTGGTGCTGCTGGCGGTGCTGTGCTCTGCGCAGAAATGTTGACAGCAAAAGGCTATATTCAGGCGAAATAATCGATAGAAGTTGATGCTCATCAGATGCATGTTCGTAAAAGGATCGGGTAATCCGGTCCTTTTTATGTTGTCATGTATGTGATGTGGTTTAGCGGAAATTATTGGAAGTATTTAGGTCATAATTAGCAATTGACATAGGAAATACAGATGCATATACTAAGAGAATGAGATGTGCGAGCGTTGTTATGTAAACACATTGAAATCGAGGAGGCGTGGCAGGATGAAGCAAAAGAGAATATCGATTATAGATGTTGCGAAGGCGGCAGGAGTTTCAACGGCCACTGTTTCGCGTGTAATTAATCAGATGGGTGGATATTCGGAAAAGACGGAGAAAAAAGTTCTTGAAACGATTAAGGAATGTGGTTTTCGTCCGAATGCCAGTGCCATTGGACTTCGTACAAAGAAAAGCCGTAGTGTCGGTGTGATTGTGCCGGATATTACGAATGAATTTTTTGCGAGAATTGTAAGAACATTAAATGTTTTCTTTTTAAAATACAATTATTCTGTTTTTATTTGTGATTTAAATGAAGATGCAGAAATGGAAGAAAGACACATTCAGGATATGTTGGATAAAAACGTTGATGGATTGATTTTTGTTTCCGGGCGAGATACCACCAGTCCTCTTTTAAAAGATGCAAAAGTTCCAACGGTTTATATTGACCGTTCTCCGAAAGATGCTCGAACAACAGTGTGTTCAGATAACTATCAGGGAGGATATATTGCCGGAAAAAAACTTTGTGAATGTGGATGTAAAAATATATTATTTGTTCGGGATTGTCGAATGCCTTCGACTGTTGAACAGCGTCGAGACGGCTTTTTGAAAGCACTGGATGAATGTGGATATTCGCAGGAAAATCCACATGAGATTGGAATTCAGCCGGAATATAAAGCAACAAAGGAAAAGATGTTGGAATTGATCCGGAAACAGGAATGTCCATACGATGGTATTTTTGTATCGAATGATATTATGGCATTGGGTGTTTTGCATGCGCTTACGGAAGCAGGGGTCATGGTTCCGAAACAGGTCCGACTGATTGGATTTGATAATATATCTCTTTCTGAAATCTGTCATCCACCAATGACGACAGTTGCACAGAATACAGAGCAGATGAGTTTGTATGCGGGCGAGGCACTGATCAATTTAATGCGAAACGAAGATGTTGAGGAAAAAATACATATCATTCCGGTACATTTGGAACTGCGAAGCACAACGTGATGTTTGGCAACATGCCAACTGGGAGGAGTATGGATGAAAAAAAGAACGATAGCATTAATGATGGTCATGGTTATGAGTGTCGGTATGCTTGGCGGTTGTGGATTTTTTGATAAATCGTCAAAAAAACATACAACCCAAAATACGATTTTTAATGTGGAAGCAGACGAAAATCAAAAGGATGAAAACGTAAAATATGCTGTGATCTTAAAAACACAGGCATCGGATTTCTGGGTAAAGATGAAAAAGGGAATCGAAGAAAAAGCCGATGCTATGGGAATTGACGTTGATATTTATGCAGCACAAAGCGAAGAAGACCTGGAAGGTCAGTTAATGATTTTAGAGAACTGCATTGATGAAGGTTACGATGGCATTGCTGTTGCACCTTTGTCATCGACGAATTTGATTCCGGGTGTCGTTCGTGCAACGGAAAAAGGAATTCCAATTGTCAATATTGATGAGAAGATGGATGAAGATGAATTGGAAAAACAAGGTGGAGCGGTTGTCCGGTTCGTAGCAACAGATAATATCGAGACTGGGAAAAAAGCCGCTTCATTTATCGCAGAGCATGTAGAAGAGGGATCAGAGGTGGCAATTATCGAAGGTGTGGCTGAAAATAAGTCCAGTCTGGATCGTACTCAGGGAGCCACAGATGTATTTGTCGAGATGGGACTTGAGGTTTGTGCATCTGCACCTGCCGATTGGGATCGTGAAAAATCTATGGATATGGCAGCCAGTATCATTGAACAGAATGCAAATTTGACAGCTATTTATTGCTGTAATGATACTATGGCACTGGGAGCATTGCAGGCAGTAATTAATGCAGATCAGCTCGGAAAGATTCTTGTTGTTGGAACGGATGGGGATGCTGAAGCCATTGATTCAGTCAATGCCGGACGATTGACAGCTACAATTGTACAAGATCCGACAGGGCTGGGTGCAAAGAGTATCGAACTTTTAGTTCAAGCTGTGATGCAGGGTGAAAAAGGTTCCGTTGGACATATTCCGGAAATAACCCCTGTAGATACAACAATTATTTATTGAAGCTGTTTGTAGGAAGTGTTATACTTTAAGACAACGAAATAACTTTGGATTAAGATATAATTGGAGGTAACGATATGAAAGTAGCATTTGGATGCGATCATGCAGCAATTGATTTAAAGAACGAATTACTGAATTATTTAACAGAAAAAGGATATGAGTGTGTAGACTATGGTGCACAGGATCCGAATGTGAAAGTAGATTATCCAATCTCCGGATTAAAAGTTGCAGAAGCTATTGTGAGTGGTGAAGTGGACAAAGGTGTTTTGATCTGTGGAACGGGTATCGGTATTTCACTTGCAGCAAACAAAGTGCCTGGTATTCGTGCCGCTGTTTGCAGCGAACCATATTCTGCAAAGTTGACAGTTCAGCATAATAATGCCAATATTATTGCTATGGGCGCACGTGTGGTTGGTAATGAACTTGCAAAGATGATCGTAGATGCATTCTTCGAAGCGGAATTTGAAGGCGGTCGTCATGCAAACCGTGTGAACATGATTACAGACATTGAAAAGAAATATAGTAAGTAATCGTTTGGATTTTAAATGATTTGAAAAATTCTATTTGAAAAAGCTTATAAATTATAGTATAATAACAGACGTTCTGAAAACAAAGTCCGATTAAAGGGCTTTGTTTCAGACGTTGTTTTATGGAGACGTACCGAAGAGGCCATAACGGGACTGACTCGAAATCAGTTTGTCGGGTTACCGGCACATGGGTTCGAATCCCATCGTCTCCGTTAAAAAAACCGCTTATTAAGCGGTTTTTTTGTTTTCTATCTAAATATTCTTTTTTTCGTATAAGGCCTGGCTTTGTTGAATGGCTAATAAATACAAATGAGGGTATTCATTTTTGATATAACTTATATGTAAGAACCAGTTGGACAGAAGACCTCGAAGGACACGTTCAATGTCGGATTTAAGATGAAGATATTCTGTTTCGCTGAGATGGGACAGATCATTGCGAATTGAAAGTTCATCAGACAGATGTAAAATGGCCCATAACATGTCGGTGAAATTTTCATGGTCAAAAAGTAAAGGGTTGGACGTAACAATAAGTAATGCCATGCGTTTTTCACTGAAGCTGATTTTGAGTTCTTCAAGATGTTTTGGAGTGAAATGAATATCAAAATCAAAGTGTTCCATCAACGCGGATGCTTTGATAAATTGTTCAGGTGTCCATTGGTGATCGATTTTTAATAAATTTTGTAATTCAGAAGATGGTATTGTTAAGGAAAGTAAATATTTCAATAATTTAAATCCGTTTTCAGAAAAGAAGGAGCTGGCTAACATACGTGTTTTATTCATACGATTCTGTTTTTCGTGTTCATCCATAATCTTTCCGACAACAATAGTTGCAACAGCAATTGTTATCGGGAGGAATGCCCAGTCTTGAAGAAAATAAAAAAGGGTTGTCTTTGGATCATGAAATAAAATAATTTGTAAAAGATAGATTATGGCAGAAATTCCAAAGAGTAAAATGATGATTAATAATGTTCTGTTTTTTTTCATATTTGTTCCATCCTGATGTTCATGTTGATTTGATGTTTCTTCTTAGTATAGCAGAAAACATATCGTTGCGTCTAAAAATATGATATAATATTTTCAGCTTTTTTGTTTATATAAAATGATTAGGAGTGGATTAGAAATGAAAATACTCGTAGTGGATGCATGTATGCGTGGAGAATCCTCCAGAACTCGCAGATTATATGAAAAATTATTGGAATGTCAGGCAAAGGGTTATGATATCGAAGTATTAAAACTTGCAGAAGAGAAATTGCTGCCAATGTCTGGAGAAGAAACCGAAGTAAGGGCAGAATTGGTTGATGCAGGCATGTTTGAACATCCTGTGTTTGATTATGCCAATCAGTTTAAAAATGCAGATTGTATCATTGTGGCAGCACCTTATTGGGATTTGTCGTTCCCATCTGTATTAAAAGTTTATTTTGAACACATTTCCGTGGCAGGTATTACATTTGGATATGAGGGAGCGGATTGTGTCGGATATTGCAAGGCAAAGAAACTTATTTATTTAAGCACATGTGGAGGATTTCTTCAGGGAGGACATCTGGGTGCAATGTATGTGAAAGCTTTAGCTGAAATGTTTGGTATATATCATTTTGAGGAATTTGCCGTAGAAGGTCTCGACATAGATCCGACACAGGTTGAAAGGTTGATGTCTGAAGGTTTTGAACGGATGTTGTCCAAAATCTCTGTGATTTAGGGAGAAATCGGCTTTATCGTCGAAGTGTGTGAAACCCCTGTTTTTTTAAGTGGATAATTTAAAATCCATGTTTTTTTCGGTATACTGAGGATACTTAATACAAACAAAGATAAAGTCGAATTAAGTGAGTATACAATTCAGGAGGAAAACATGAAAGAAATTTATAACGTTTTACAATCATTGGGGATTCATCGAACATATAAGGGATATTATTATGTGGCCGAGGCTGTACGTCTGGTCATGAAAGATGCATCACTTTTACTTTACATTTCAAAATCCTTATATCCAGCAATAGCCAGAGTTTATGATACAACAATCAGTTGCGTCGAAAGAAATATACGAACGGTGATTACCAGTTGTTGGGAGAGCGAGTATATGTCTCAGCTTGAAATGATTGCTGGTGTACGTTTATACAAAAAGCCAACATCTGGGGAATTTATTGATATCCTGGCCAATTATTTGAATTCACAATGTGAATCATAATATAATAAAGAGGGAATCTCAAAGCTTAAAAAAGTTTTTGTGATGCCCTCTTTGTGCATGTTCTATAAAAATATGGATTTATGGAAGTATAGTCACACCACTCATAAGTTCATTTTCAAAAGCGTTCTGGTGACTTGGGGTATAAATTCCCGGCATGCCGCCGGTGTGAATAAAAATGACAGTTTCACCTTTTTTAATATGGCCTTTTTCAATCATCTCCAGAAGACCGGCAAAAGCCTTTCCGGTATAACATGGATCAAGGACAATGGCTTCATTTTGACCCATTTCATAGATGGCGTTGCGCACCTGTTGAGAAGGAAGGTTATAGCCGCCATATAAATAATTGGTTTCAATAAGGAAATCTTCTTTTGTAACGTTAAAATCCAGGTTCCAGGCGGTTTTGATTGATTGATAGTAATTTTTCGCGAACGTATAGATATCATCCTCGTATGGCATGATCTGTATTCCTGTGAGTTTCAGATTAGAATTGTATAATCCACAAAAAAGTCCCATATAGGTGCCCATACTTCCAAGGGCAACGATAACATGACCTGATTTAAAGTCGTTTTTTAGTTCCTGTGCACATTCGTAATATCCGAGAGCACCGATTTCATTGGAACCGCCCATAGGAATAAAATAACAGGTTTCACCAAGAGCTTTGTACTTTTGAATAACAGTGTTGACGACATCCATCAATTCGGTGCCATCGGGTTTGTGTAAAATAATTTCTGCACCAAAAATTCGGTCAAGCAGCATATTGGCAGTGAGTTCGCCCGGATATTCGTCCATGCAGACTATGGTACACTTCATTTGATATTTGGCAGCAAGAGCTGCAGTCAGACGGCCGTGATTTGTTTGGGCACCACCAACGGTGATAAGCATAGTAGCGCCTTTTTCTTTGGCATCATGAAGCAGGTATTCAAGTTTTCTGAGTTTGTTGCCGCCGAAGCCAAATTCGGTAAGATCATCACGTTTTAAATATAATTCAATACCAAGTTTTTTTGAAAGATTGGCCAGATAAGTGACAGGGGTTGGCAGACTCAGACAAGATTCTTTTTTGAATTCGATCATGGTTATTTCGTCCTTCCTCAATACATTGATGGTTTTAGTGTAGGGCTGATTTTTATAAAAGTCAATCTTTTTAAGATGGGTGTTTTTTTAGATGAATTGTGGTATACTTGGATGTATGAATAATATAAGTCTGGAGGTATGGTATGTACGATATAGTTATAGTTGGTGCTGGTACTGCGGGGCTTTCTGCAGCGATTTATGGTGTGCGTGCGGGCAAATCCGTTCTTGTGTTAGAAAGTACAACGTATGGTGGTCAGATTGTGAATTCACCGGAAGTAGAAAATTATCCGGGAATTGCAAAAACATCTGGTTTTGAATTTGCAACCGCATTGTATGAACAGGCAGAAAGTCTTGGTGCAGAGATCGATTTTGATGAAGTTGTTCGTGTAGAAAAAGATGGGAATGACTTTGTTGTATATACAGAAGATCGGGAGATACCATGTCATTCCGTGATTTTGGCGACAGGTGCTAAAAATCGTCCATTGGGTGTTGAAAGAGAAGAACAGATGGTAGGAGCCGGAGTATCTTATTGTGCAACCTGTGATGGTGCATTTTTCAGAGGTCAGAAGACAATTGTTGTCGGTGGAGGCAATACAGCTCTTGAAGATGCAGAGTTTTTAAGCAATTTCTGTGAAAAGGTGTACGTTGTTCATCGAAGAGATGAATTCCGAGGAGAACAGTGGTTGGTAAATACATTGTCTAAAAAAGAAAACGTAGAGTTTGTCATGGATAGTGTTGTGACAGAAATCCTTGGGGATCGTCGGGTGGAAGGTGTTCGAATTAAAAATGTTAAAACGGATGCGTTGACAGAACTTGAGGTCACGGGAATCTTTGTTGCCATTGGTCAGATGCCGGATAATAAAGCATTTGAAGATTTGGTTGATCTTGATGGCGGTGGTTATATCAGAGGTCAGGAAGACTGCAGGACAAGTTGTGAGGGTGTATTTGTTGCGGGAGATTGTCGTACGAAAGTTGTTCGTCAGCTTGCGACAGCCACTGCGGATGGTGCGGTTGCAGGACTTGCGGCATGTGAATATGTGAATAAGAATAATTAAAAGATAAAGTTTGAATATGATATCAGGCCTGTTAGGAATGTTTCCAGACAGGCCTTTATAATTGGGATTCTATATCAATTATTGAGATTGTTTCCATTTGATTTTACAGGCATGACAGGCACTTTTGGAAGTTGCTGTGCCTCCTTGTGATGTTTCGCGAAGGGACATAGGTAAAGAACGTCCGACGCGATACATAATTTCGATAGCTTCATCAATTGGAACAACACTTTCGATGCCGCTGAGAGCGATTTCTGCGCTGATCAATGCATTGGACGCACCCATGGCATTTCGATTCTGACAAGGGACCTCGACAAGACCGCCAACGGGATCACAGACAAGACCGAGGATATTGATCAATGCAAAAGCTGCAGCATCCAGACATTGTTTGGGAGAGCCGCCTCGAAGCTGGGTCATGGCGGCAGCAGCCATGGCGCTTGCCGAACCTACTTCAGCCTGACATCCGCCTTCAGCTCCGGCAGTCGTAGCATTGCGTGTAATCAGATATCCGATGGCGGATGCAGTGTACAAAACTTCGATAATTTCGGCATCCGTGAGATGATATTCTTCCTGTGCAGCACAAAGCACACCGGGAATGACACCAGAAGAACCTGCTGTTGGAGCAGCAACAATGAGACCCATTGAAGCATTGACTTCCAAAACACCGACAGCATAGGTAATGGCTTTCGATACAAGAGGACCACATATGTTTTTGCCTTCCATACGAAGGGCATTTAGTCGTTTGCTTTCACCGCCGATCATACCACCCATACCGACCAGATTCTCGGTCAGAGAACGACGAATGGCCTGTTTCATGATGGAGTATGCAAGATTCATTTTTTTGTTGACCTCAATGGCATCTTCTTCTAAATAAGTGGTTTCTCGAGTAAACATGATCTGTGAGATCGGTAAATGATGGGATTCACACAGGTCGAGTAATTGTTTTCCATTTGTAAAATTCATGATTCTATCCTCCTTCATTAAATAGCAGGGACAACCGTCGCATCAATAATAGCTTCATTACATAGAAGTACCTGAATGATGGATGGGTTGATCGGAGAATCGACTTCAATGATGGAATAAGCAGAATCACCTTTAGCCTTTCGATACACACGCATGAAAGCAATATTAAGATCAATACTGCTGCATACAGTGGTGATATAAGCAAGCACACCTTTAACGTCACGATGGTGAATAATGAGTGTAGAATAGGCACCGGAAAGAGCAATTTCAATTCCGTTTAATTTACGGATCAAAGCATTCCCTCCGCCTACCGATTCGCCGCGAAGTGTAATATTGGAACCGTTTTCACACTGGATAAAAATATCAACGGTGTTTGGATGAACGTCTTTGTCTGTGGTATTTTCAATAAATTCATAAATTAAACCCTGTTCATCTGCCAAACGAAAAGAATCGCGAATATGTTCGTCATCTGGATGAAATCCTAAAATACCACCAACAAGTGCACGATCGGTACCATGTCCACGATATGTCCAGGCAAAAGAACCGTAAAGCGTAAAAATAACTTTTGAAATTTTAGCAGGTGCCAGTTTCCCGGCAAGATGAGCAATACGTAAGGCACCTGCGGTATGGGAACTGGATGGTCCGATCATATTCGGCCCGATAACATCAAACATTCGAATATCATTCATATTTTGCTCTCCTTTTCTATAGTTCTATGATATAATAAAAAAGATAGAATTAAAAGAAGAATCCGACATAAATTATCGATGGAATACATAGATTGAATTGAAGGGAGACAGCATGTATCAAAAAATTCTGACGAAACCCCGGAAATGGGATGAAAGATCATTGGCATTGGCGACAAAAGAGGAGCTGATCGCAGACCTTTTATTACGTAAGGCCCGGTTTCAAAATCGTAAATTCTCCAGATTTCCATGGGATGCACATGCCCGAAAACAGGAGATCTACTGGATTGAAGTCGTGAATAGAGAACTTGAACAGAGAAATCAATGGATTATGGGGGACTAAGATGCGTCCTCCTTTTTTCGTTGATAAATTAAATGTTTGTTGATATAATAAACCCATATTTTTAATTTCATCAAGGAGGGGAAGGATGATGTCGATGGACATAATCGGTGTAGTAATCATCCAGATGATTATAGGTATTTTCTTGCTTGTTCAGTGCAGGCTTTATTTTGGTAAAAAAAGTGAAGCAGGAGCCAATGTTTTTAATGTGTTTGTTCCATTGAAACATAACGTCATTAAAGTTGCTTTATATGCGGCCATTTTTTTGGTATGGTTTTATATTCGTGTGATTGTTATCGGCGGTGATTTCAAAAAGATGGATTTGGTGTGCGCAGTGATTCTTTTGGCAGAATTGATTTTAGCAATCATATTCGATTGTCTGCCTCAGCAGATTTGTGAAAATGGAGTGCTCACCCATCGTGGATTTATGCCATGGACAAAAGTGCAGAGTGTAGAAGCAACAGAAAAGTCGGAAGTGATTCAGTTAAGAGTAGATGAGAAAGCTGGATATTTTCAACAGATTTTTTGTGTGTCTGGTGAAAAACGGCAGATTCAGGAATATGTGGAAGAACATATGAATTACATACCGGAGGAAACATTTGCAGAAAATACCGAAGAGGCAGTTGTTGAAGCGACAGCAGAAAATATCCAAGAGGCAGTTGCTGAAACAGAAGCAGAAGAAATTGTAAATGAAGAAGTGACGGAAGCTGTAGTCTCAGAAGTAACCGAAGAAGATTCTGTTCAGTCTGAGATGGAATACGATGAAATTTCAGAATGGAATGATGATATTTCGGCAGAACAGGATGTGGAAAAAACGGAAGAGTAAACAATAAAACCTGATATGAAGCGAAGGCTTTATATCAGGTTTTTTATGGTCAGAAGATATAATCAGCCATTATCCATAAATTTATGAAGAAACATTCAATTAAAGTATAACAAAGGATTTTGTTCCAGACAATGGCGGTTTGTATGTATCAAAATAAAATCAGCGCTGATATTTTCCAGAAAACAGGAATAAAGAAATGGATTATAACGAGGGAGAATTGAATGTCTCTCCATAAGAACCAGAGTCTGTATGTGTACTTTAGTTCATTTTTGAGAATTGGTCAATTACAACCCTTCGACGAGGTGTGAGTCATTAGGACAATATATAAAGCAGAATGATAAAACATGACAATGATTTGTATAAAAAACGCCATTGAACAAAAATTCAATGGCGTTTTAAATTCATTTAAAGACCAGTCTTAGAGTAATCCACCGATAGAAAGGAATAATGGTGCGAATACTAAAGAAACGATAGTCATTAATTTGATTAAGATGTTGATGGATGGACCGGATGTATCTTTGAATGGGTCACCTACTGTATCACCAACAACGGCTGCCTTGTGAGCTTCAGAACCTTTACCGCCGTGATTACCACCTTCGATGTATTTCTTAGCGTTATCCCATGCACCACCTGCGTTGGACATGAAGATTGCCATAAGAACACCAGTGACTAAGGAACCAACTAAGAGACCGCCAAGAGCTTCAACACCAAGAACAACACCAACAGCTACAGGAACAACAACGGCCATGATACCTGGTACATACATTTCTTTCAGGGAAGCCTGAGTAGAAATGGCAACACATGTTGTGTAGTCTGGGCGTTCTGTACCCTGAAGGATACCTGGTTTTTCACGGAACTGACGACGTACTTCTTCGATCATGGAGTAAGCTGCTTTAGAAACAGATTCCATTGTAAGAGCGGAGAAGAGGAATGTTAACATACCGCCAAGGAATACACCGATAACAACACGTGCATCGAGTACGTTGATGGCTGTAAGTTTAACAGCTTCTGCATAGGATACGAAAAGTGCCAATGCAGTTAAAGCTGCGGAACCGATTGCGAAACCTTTACCCATAGCAGCTGTTGTATTACCAACAGCGTCAAGTTTATCTGTAATGTTACGAACAGATTCGTCTAATTTGGACATTTCTGCGATACCACCTGCGTTATCAGCAATTGGACCGTATGCATCGATGGCAACAGTAATACCTGTTGTGGAGAGCATACCAACAGCTGCTAATGCGATACCATAAAGACCTACGAGTTCATAGGAAATGAAGATACCTACACAGATGAGGATGATTGGAATAGCTGTAGACATCATACCAACAGCAAGACCACTGATGATTGTTGTAGCAGAGCCTGTTTCAGACTGAAGAGCAATCTTTTTAACAGATTTGTATTCGTCTGATGTGTACATTTCTGTAACGATACCAATAATAACACCAACAAGAAGACCGGCAATGATTGCCAATGCAGCTTTAAGATCACCAAACATGTTTAAGCTGAGTGCGATCGCACCAACAATAACAATGGCTGTTGCACCATATTCACCACGTTTTAAAGCAGCATGTGGATCTGTGTTATTACCGGATTTAACAACGAATGTACCAAGGATAGCAGCAACGATACCTACACCGGCTAACATTAATGGGAATGCAGCACCTGTAACACCATAGAAGGAGAGACCAAGTGTGATTGCGGAAATAATGGAACCAACATAGGATTCGAAAAGGTCGGCACCCATACCGGCAACGTCACCAACGTTATCACCAACGTTATCTGCGATAACAGCCGGGTTACGAGGGTCGTCTTCCGGAATACCAGCTTCGACTTTGCCTACAAGGTCAGCACCAACGTCAGCAGCTTTTGTATAAATACCGCCACCAACACGGGCAAATAAAGCGATGGAAGATGCACCTAAACTGAAACCAAAGAGAATGTCTGCATTACCTGTCAATACGTAAATTGCACTACAACCCAAAAGACCGAGACCTGCAACAGCAAGACCCATAACGCTGCCGCCATCAAAAGCAACAGAGAGAGCTGCATTCATACCGCCTTTCTGAGCAGCAGCAGCAGTACGTACATTCGCTTTTGTAGCAGCACCCATGCCGAGATAGCCGGCAAGAACTGAGAAAATAGCACCGATAACGAAACACACAGCTGTAAGCCAGTTCTGGAGACCAAGTCCAATAACAACGAACATTACAGCAACGAAAATGAGGAGCACTTTGTACTCAGACATAAGGAAGGCTCTAGCACCTTCGGCGATGGCTCCTGCGATTTCCTGCATACGTTCATTACCTGCATCTTTTTTGCCGATTGAGGAAGATGTCACAACGGCGAAAAGGAGAGCAAGTAAACCAAGTACAGGAACAATAATTAGGAAGTTTACCATAATACTTTCCCCCTTATTAAAAATATGAAATTTTATATTCCCTAAGTAGGGTTTAATTAATAGCTTACCAGAAAAACCTTTGGTTGGCAACTATTGTTAAATAAGTACCAGAAAAAGTACACGGAATATTTATTTCATTGACATAGTTATCATTGGGAATTGGATTCTTTTGGCAAAGATACAGTAAAGACAAAAATGCACATAAATAATAAACAACAGACAGAAATTAGGGTGGAAAAAATCACTGTTTTATGGTAAATTATTTATGAGGTGTTTAACAATGAAGAACATGAAAAGAATTCTATTAAAATTAAGCGGCGAAGCTCTCGCGGGTGAAAAAAGTTTCGGCTTTGATGAGGCGACTTGTCTTGAAGTAGGACGCCAGGTCAAAGAGATTACCGATAAAGGAACTCAGGTGGCAATTGTAACAGGCGGCGGTAACTTCTGGCGCGGCCGTAACAGCAGTAAGATTATTGAACGTACAAAGTCCGATCAGATCGGCATGCTCGGAACAGTGATGAACTGTATTTATGTATCTGAGATTTTCCGTACATTAGGCATGGACACGGTAGTATACACACCATTTGTCTGTGGCGCATTTACAGAATTATATTCAAAAGATAAAGCTTTGGAAGCTTTGAATGCAGGCAAGGTCATTTTCTTTGCAGGCGGAACAGGTCATCCATATTTCTCAACAGATACAGGAACAACACTTCGTGCCATTGAGATTGAAGCAGACGCTATTTTATTGGCGAAGTCCATTGATGGCGTTTATGACAAGGATCCGGCAGTTCATGCTGATGCTGTGAAGTACGATTCCATAAGTATTCAGGATGTGGTTGATCAACGTCTTCAGGTAGTTGATCTTACAGCAACAATTATGTGTCTTGAAAACAAGATGCCGATGGTTGTCTTTGGTTTGAATGAAAAAGACAGCATTATCGAAACTTTATACGGTGAATTTAACGGTACATATGTTACCGTAGATGATGATAAATAATCAGGAGGATTATCAACTATGAATGAAAGAATAAAAGTTTATGAAACAAAGATGACAAAAACATTAGAAAGCTTAGACAGAGAATACAACGGTATCCGTGCAGGTCGTGCTAACCCACATATTTTGGACAGATTAGTTGTAGATTATTATGGTTCCCCAACACCAATTCAGCAGGTTGGTAATATTACAGTTCCTGAAGCTCGTATCATCATGATTCAGCCATGGGAATCCAAAATGATCAAAGAAATCGAAAAAGCAATCATGCAGTCTGATATCGGTATCAACCCAAGCAACGATGGTAAATCCATTCGTCTTGTATTCCCTGAACTTACAGAAGAACGTCGTAAAGAACTTGCAAAAGATGTTAAGAAAAAAGGCGAAGCTGCCAAAGTTGCAGTTCGTAACATTCGTCGTGATGCAAACGATGCTATGAAGAAATTAGAAAAAGCAAAAGAAATTTCTGAAGATGAAGCAGCTGATATTGAAAAAGAAGTTCAGAAGCTTACAGATAAATATATTACAGAAATTGATAAAGCTATTGATGCAAAAACCAAAGAAGTAATGACTGTTTAATGAAAAGTTTTTATTTACGATGGATTTATAGTAGATGATGCGAGAGGTTGTCGGATTTCGGCAACCTCTTAAGTTGCTTATTAGGAAAGGCGTAAAAACGCATATTTGGATACAGAATATAAGGAGAAGATTATGCAAAGAGAAATCGATGGTGAACTTTTGGAAGTTCCGGAGCATGTGGCGATTATTCTTGACGGCAATGGACGTTGGGCAAAAAAACGCAGGATGCCGCGAAATTTTGGACATGTCCAAGGGGCAAAAACAGTTGAACAGATTTGCGAAGATGCGTGGAATCTGGGAATTAAGTATTTGACCGTGTATGCTTTTTCGACGGAGAACTGGAAGCGTCCGGAGAGTGAAGTGAATGCTCTCATGAAGCTGCTTAAAAATTATCTGATCGATTGTATTAAACGTACAACAGATAACAATATGCGCGTGCGTGTTATTGGTGATAAGACAGGATTAAGTGATGAGATTCGAAAAGAAATTGAAGAACTTGAACAGATATCTTCTGTGAATACAGGTCTGAATTTCACGATTGCATTGAATTACGGAAGTCGTGATGAGATGCGTCGTGCCATGACACGTATGGCGAAAGATGTGGAAGATGGAAAAGTGAAATCTGAAGATATTACGGAAGAATTATTTGCCGGGTATCTTGATACATGGGAATTGCCGGATCCGGATCTGTTGATTCGCACAAGTGGTGAACAAAGATTATCGAATTATATGCTTTGGCAGTTGGCTTATACAGAATTTATTTTTATGGAAGTTCTCTGGCCGGATTTCAATCGTGATGAATTAGTACGGGCTATTCGTCAGTATAATGGAAGAGAACGCCGTTTTGGCGGTATTTAAGGAGGAAAAAAGATGTTTTGGAAACGATTGGCCAGTGGTATTGTTCTTGTTATTGTAGCGGTACTTACGATTATGGCAGGAGGGGATGTCTGGTTCCTTCTTGTGTCTTTATTATCCATGATTGGATTGTATGAACTTTATAAAACCATGAATATTGAAAAAACATGGATTGGTTATGCCGGATTTCTGGCTGCCGCATTCTATGCGATTCTGCTTCGCTGGAACATTCAGAGCAGCTCGATTGTTGCATTGATCGCAGGATTTTTTCTGATCAGTGGTATTTATGTGTTTACATTTCCCAAATATAAAGCAACTCAGGTGGCATTTGCCGTGTTTGGTATGGTTTATGTTCCGCTTTTGATGATGCATTTATATCAGGTGCGTGAACTTGGTGATGGCTTATATATTATTCCGCTTGTCTTTTTAAGTGCATGGGGCAATGACACTTGTGCGTATTGTGTAGGTATGCTGATCGGAAAACATAAGATGTCTCCAAAACTTAGTCCGAAGAAGAGTGTGGAAGGCCTTGTGGGCGGTATTGTCGGTGCAGGCATTTTAGGTGCTGCTTACGGAACTTTCTTTGGTGCAAAATTACCATCACTGGGTAATGCGGCTGTTTCCTGTGCGATTATCTGCAGTGTAGGTGCAGTGATTGCGGTTATTGGTGATTTGGCGGCATCTGCCATTAAGCGTGATACAGGTATCAAAGATTATGGTAAATTAATTCCTGGCCATGGTGGTGTATTGGATCGTTTTGACAGTATTTTATTTACAGCACCGATTGTTTATTATCTGGCACTTTATTTAGGTGCTATTCGTTAATTGGAGAGAAATCCATTCGTTGAAAAAGAGGTAAAACAGATGAAAAAGATTGCACTTTTGGGATCAACAGGTTCGATCGGAACTCAGACATTGGATGTGGTTCGTCATTATCCGAATGATTTTCAGGTGACTGCACTTGCTGCATCATCAAATATTACACGTTTGGAAGAACAGATTCGCGAGTTTAAGCCAAAGATGGCGGTTGTTTTTAATGAAGCCAAAGCGTTGGAACTGAAACACAATATTCGTGATCTGGAAGTTGAAGTGTTAAGCGGTATGGATGGTCTGCTTGCAGCGGCAAAAGAAGAATCTGCAGATATTGTTCTTACAGCCGTTGTGGGGATGATTGGTATCCGACCTACCATCGCAGCCATTGAAGCGGGTAAAGATATTGCTCTTGCAAACAAAGAAACGCTTGTGACAGCAGGTCATTTGATCATGCCTCTTGCAAAAGAAAAAGGTGTGAAGATTTTGCCGGTGGATAGTGAACACTCGGCAATCTTTCAGTGTTTACAGGGAGAAAATCGCGGACAGATCCATAAGATTCTTTTAACAGCATCCGGCGGTCCGTTCCGAGGAAGAACATTAGATCAGATGAGAGACATTCAGGTAGAAGATGCGTTGAAACATCCAAACTGGGTGATGGGACGAAAGATTACGATTGATTCTGCAACGATGGTGAACAAAGGTCTTGAAGTGATCGAAGCACGCTGGCTTTTTGATGTTGGGCTGGATCAGATTCAGGTTGTCGTTCATCCGGAAAGTGTGATTCATTCGGCAGTGGAATTTGATGATTCAGCTGTTATTGCACAGCTTGGAACACCGGATATGCGTTTGCCGATTCAATATGCTTTGTTTTATCCGGATCGTAAACCGCTCGGCGGCGAATGGTTGGATCTGTTCAAATTGGGTACATTACATTTTGAACAGCCGAATCTTGAAGTTTTCAGAGGATTACAATTGGCCTATGATGCTCTGAATATCGGCGGTTCCATGCCGACTGTGTTTAATGCGGCAAATGAAATGGCAGTAGCCAAGTTTTTAGATCGAAAGATTAAGTTTTTAGATATACCGGAAATTATAGGGGAAGCTATGGAAAAACATACCGCAGTAAAATCGCCGTCTCTGGATGCGATTCTGGATACAGAGAAGGCAACTTATGAATTTATTGAAAGCAGGTGGTAATGTGGGTATAGTTATTGCACTGTTGATTTTTAGTGCGATTATTATATTTCATGAACTTGGCCATTTTTTACTGGCGAAGAAAAATGGCATTGGAGTCACGGAATTTGCTTTAGGCATGGGACCAAATTTGTTGAGTTTCAAGAAAGGCGAAACAGAGTATTGCTTAAAAGCCTTACCCATTGGTGGTTTGTGTGCCATGGTGGGAGAAGATACCGATGATTTAAGTGAGAATTCATTTAATTCAAAAAGTGTATGGCAGAGAATATCGGTTGTTGCTGCAGGTCCGATTTTTAATTTTATTCTGGCATTTATCTTCTCTTTGATTCTGGTTGGTATGGTTGGTTATGATACGCCTGTGGTTTATATGACGGAAGAAGGTGGGCCTGCTTATGAAGCAGGAATTATGGCGGGCGATGTAATCAAAGAAGTGAATGGAAAGAAAATCCATATGTTCAAGGAATTTCGCACGGAAGTTTTAATGAATAAAGATGGAGAGTCGATGACAATTCTTTTAGAACGTGATGGTAAAGAAATGACGACGGTGGTTATGCCGGAACTGGCAGCAGATGGCACTTACAAGATGCAGATTTATGGCGGAGCTTATGAAAAAACAGGATTGTTTGAGACGCTGAAATATGGAATTCTGGAAATTCGATATTGGATCACAACAACAGTAAAAAGTTTTGGAATGTTATTTTCAGGTGGTGTTTCCAAAGATGATGTATCCGGGCCAGTAGGGATTGTATCGATGATTGATGATACGTATCAGCAGTCTGCGTCGGATGGAGTCCTTTATATTGTTTTAAATATGATGAACATCGGCATTATGCTCAGCGCCAATCTTGGCGTTATGAACCTCCTTCCGATTCCGGCATTGGACGGTGGCCGTTTAGTGTTTCTCGTGATTGAAGCCATTCGTGGAAAACCGATTCCTCCGGAAAAAGAAGGCTGGGTGCATACAGCAGGCTTTGTTTTTCTGATGGGCCTGATGGTGTTTATTTTGTATAACGATTTGATGAAACTCTTTGTCTGATAAAAGGCGGTTGATTTTATGTTAAGAGAAAAAACAAAAGTAATTCGGATTGGTGATGTGTGTATCGGAGGGAATCATCCGATTGCCATTCAGTCTATGTGCAACACAAAGACGGAAGATGTAAAAACAACAGTGGCACAGATTCATGCTTTGGAAGCAACAGGATGCGAGATTATTCGTGTGGCAGTTCCAACCATGGAAGCGGCTGCTGCAATTAAAGAGATTAAAAAACAGATTCATATTCCATTGGTAGGGGATATTCATTTTGATTATCGTCTGGCTATTGAAGCGATGAGAAATGGCGTAGATAAGATCCGTATCAATCCGGGGAACATCGGAAGTACGGATCGTGTCAAGGCTGTTGTGGATATGGCCAAAGCCTGTCATGTTCCGATTCGTGTAGGTGTTAACAGCGGTTCTTTAGAAAAGCATATTATTGAAAAATATGGTCACGTAACCGCAGAAGGTATCGTAGAAAGTGCGTTGGATAAAGTGCGTATGATCGAAGACTTGGATTATGATCAGATGGTCATCAGTATTAAGTCTTCGGATGTTTTAATGTGTGTCAAAGCCCATGAACTCATTGCAGAGCAGACGGATTATCCGTTGCATGTGGGTATAACCGAATCGGGAACTTTGATTTCCGGCAATATTAAATCAGCGGTTGGACTCGGCATTATGCTGAACGAAGGCATTGGTAATACAATCCGTGTTTCTTTGACAGGAGATCCTGTTGAAGAAATCAAATCTGCAAAACTTATTTTGAGAACTTTGGGACTTCGCAAAGGCGGTATTGAAGTTGTTTCCTGTCCGACCTGCGGAAGAACGCAGATTGATCTGATCGGTCTTGCAAATCAGGTTGAAAATATGGTTCAGGGATATGATCTGAATCTGAAGGTAGCTGTTATGGGCTGCGTTGTCAATGGACCGGGTGAAGCAAGAGAAGCAGATCTTGGTATTGCGGGTGGTATCGGTGAAGGATTGCTTATCCGTAAAGGTGAAGTTATTAAGAAAGTGCCGGAAGATGAACTTCTCGGTGCATTAAAAGATGCATTAGATCATTGGGGTGAATAGTATATGGCAGCTTCTTTCTTTGAAGTATTTCCTGTTTTAAAACTGAATCGAGTGATGACGGATTTGCTGGAAGAAGCTATCGTTGAAAAAGTGGCTGCCAGTCAGGCAAAGAATCGGATTCGTGTTTATCTGTGCAGTCCAAGATTGATTGCGTATTCGGATATTCGAAATCTGGAGCGACAGATCAAAGATCAGCTTTTCGAAAATACAGAAGTTTCTGTGGACGTTGTGGATCGATATACGTTGTCGGAGCAGTATACACCGGAACGATTGATGTCTATTTATTTTGAAAGTTTTGAGGCAGAACTTAAGGCTTCCAGTGATCTGGAAGCCAATATTTTCCGAAAAGCGAAAAAAGAATTTACGGATCCGAATCGTATGATTCTTACGGTGGAAGATAATTTTATCACATCTACAAAGATTGAAAGTATCAGAGACAGACTTCTTGAAATTTTCCAGAATCGTTTTGGATATTATGTGGATATTTCCATCGAATATGAAGAAACCAAGAAAAGCCGTCAGGCGGAATATGCCGAAGAAACATTCCAGCGTGAGGTTGAAACGATTGTTCAGACCTATAAGGAAGTGAAGGCGGCTAATAAAGAAAAAGAAGAAAAAGCACTTGAGCAGGCGAAACCTGCCAAAGAATTTAATAAAGAAAATACATATGTTAAGAAAAAACTGGTAGATCCGGATATTTTTTATGGGCGGCCATTTGAAGGGGATGAAACACCGATTTCAGAAATTGTGGATGAAATTGGGGAAGTCATTGTCCGGGGTAAGATCATTCAGGTGGAAACACGAGAGATTCGAAATGAAAAAAGTATTATTATGTTTGCTGTAACGGATTTTACGGATACGATTATGGCAAAGGTATTTACAAAAAATGAATTTCTTCCGGAACTGCTTGGCAATCTAAAAAAAGATACTTATATTCGTATGAAAGCCATGGCGGTGATGGACAAATTTGACCACGGTGTGGCATTGAATTCTGTAACTGGTATTAAAAAAATTCCGGATTTTACGACAAAACGTATGGATAACAGTCCGGTGAAACGCGTGGAACTCCATGCCCATACGACCATGAGTGATATGGATAGTGTGGCAGATTGTAAAAAGCTGTTGAAGACAGCGATGTCCTGGGGACATACAGCGATGGCTATCACAGACCACGGCGTGGTTCAGGCATTTACCGATGCCAATCATGCCGTAGAAAAGACAGACTTTAAACCGATCTATGGTGTGGAAGGCTATCTGGTGGATGATTTAAAGCCGATTGTGTTTGATTCGAAGAATCAGAGTCTGGACAGTAAGTTTGTTGTTTTTGATATTGAAACCACCGGCTTTAGTGCAGTGAATGACCGGATCATTGAAATTGGTGCAGTCAAGGTGGAAGGCGGTCAAATTGTAGAACGCTATAGTACGTTTGTTAATCCGGAACGGCCAATTCCATTTGAAATCGAAAAACTGACAGGAATTAACGACAGTATGGTTGTTGGTGCGGAAGTGATTGAGAATGTTCTGCCGGAATTTCTGGCATTTAGTGAAGACTGTATGATGGTTGCTCATAATGCAGAATTTGATATGAGTTTTATTCGGGAGAATTGCAAACGCTTAGGGTATGAACGTGAATTTACGGTGGTAGATACACTGGCCATGGCAAGAAGCTTGCTTCCGGATCTTAAGAATTACAAGCTGGATACAGTGGTGGAAGCCGTTGGAGGCAATCTTGAAAATCATCATCGTGCGGTAGAAGATGCTGAATCGACAGCCGATATTTTTGTGAAGTTCGTAGCTCGCCTAAAAGCCATGGGGGTTGTGGATTTAGATACGTTAAATGCCATGAGTCAGATGTCCAACAATGCCATTAAAAAGTTGAAAACGTATCATGTGATTATATTGGCGGCCAATGATGTAGGACGAATCAACTTATATCGATTGGTTTCCTGGTCCCATTTGGATTATTACAATCGAAGACCGAGAATTCCAAAGAGCGTGCTTTCGAAATATAGAGAAGGTCTTATCATTGGTTCGGCTTGTGAGGCGGGAGAATTATATCAGGCAGTGCTTAACGGACGTCCAGAGGATGAAATTGCACGGATTGTGAATTTCTATGATTATCTGGAGATTCAGCCGCTTGGCAATAATAACTTCATGATTGAAAGTGAAAAAGTTCCTCAGATCCAATCCAAAGAAGATCTTATGGAGATGAACCGTAAGATTGTCCGTCTGGGTGAACAGTTCAATAAACCGGTTTGTGCAACTTGTGATGTGCATTTTATTAATCCGGAAGATGAAGTGTATCGTCGAATTATTATGACGGGTAAAGGCTTTGATGATGCAGACAACCAGCCGCCACTGTATTTACGTACAACAGAGGAGATGCTTGATGAATTCATGTATCTTGGTGCAGAAAAAGCGGAAGAAGTGGTTATTACCAATACAAACTATATTGCGGATCAGATTGAACGTATTTCACCGGTGCGTCCGGATAAATGTCCGCCGGTGATCCCGGATTCGGACAAGACACTGCGAACCATTTGTTACAATAAGGCTCATGAGCTTTATGGTGAAAATTTACCGTATGTTGTTGTAGAGAGATTGGAACGTGAACTGAATTCTATTATCGGTAATGGATTTGCCGTTATGTATATTATTGCTCAGAAACTTGTATGGAAATCGGTGGCTGATGGTTATCTGGTTGGTTCCCGAGGGTCTGTCGGTTCTTCTTTTGCGGCATTTACCGCAGGTATTACGGAAGTAAATTCCCTGCAGGCTCATTATCTGTGTCCGAACTGTAAATATGTCGATTTTGATTCGGATTATGTGAAGAGTTTTTCGGGACGATCCGGATGTGACATGGAAGATAAAAACTGTCCGGTGTGTGGTCATCCGCTTTCAAAAGAAGGTCATGATATTCCGTTTGAAACCTTCCTCGGATTTAAGGGGGATAAGGAACCGGATATTGATTTAAACTTCTCTGGTGAATATCAGAGTAAAGCTCATGATTATACGGAAGTTATTTTCGGAAAGGGTCAGACCTTTAGAGCAGGAACTATTGGTACTTTGGCAGAAAAGACCGCCTTTGGTTATGCCAGAGGTTATTTCGAAGATCATCAGATGGTGAAGAGAACCTGCGAATTGACCCGACTTGCATCGGGATGCGTTGGTGTTCGAAGAACAACGGGACAGCATCCGGGCGGTATTATTGTTGTACCTTTGGGTGAGGAGATTTATTCTTTTACACCGGTTCAGCATCCGGCAAATGACCAGACAACACGAACGATTACAACCCATTTCGATTACCATTCCATTGACCATAACTTACTTAAGCTGGATATTCTTGGACATGATGATCCGACCATGATCCGCATGCTTCAGGATATTACCGGTGTGGATCCAACGACGATTCGTCTGGATGATCCGGATGTGCTTTCGCTGTTTCATGGTTTGGAAGCATTAAAGATTAAACCGGAAGATATTGGCGGTACGGATTTGGGGTCTCTTGGAATTCCTGAGTTTGGAACCGAGTTTGTTATGCAGATGCTTCGTGATACTCAGCCAAAAGCCTTTTCGGATCTGGTGCGTATTTCCGGTCTGTCCCATGGAACGGATGTGTGGCTGAATAATGCCCAGACATTGATTAAAGAAGGCAAAGCGGAAATTTCCACAGCGATTTGTACACGAGATGATATTATGATCTATCTTATTAATAAGGGTGTAGAATCTGAAATGTCTTTCAAGATCATGGAAAGTGTACGTAAGGGTAAAGGATTAACGCAGGCCTGGGAAGAAGAAATGACCAAACATGATGTGCCGGACTGGTACATCTGGTCCTGTAAGAAGATTAAATACATGTTCCCGAAAGCCCATGCAGTAGCTTATGTTATGATGGGTATTCGCATTGCCTGGTTTAAGATTCATTATCCATTGGCTTATTATGCGGCATTCTTTACGATACGAGCGACGGCTTTCGACTATGAACTTATGTGTCAGGGAAAAGAACATTTAGAAAAGAATTTGAAATTATATAAATCGAATCCAAATCCGACAGCAAAGGAAAAGGATACGATTCGAGATATGAAGATTGTTCAGGAATTTTATGCCAGAGGCTTTGATTTCTTAACGATTGATATCTATAAATCCGACGCAGTCAAGTTTACAATTGTAGGAGACAAGTTGCTGCCGCCATTTTCATGTATAGACGGCATGGGTGGTATTGCTGCGGAAGCTTTATATCTGGCAGCAAAAGGGGAACCATTTATGTCAAAGGATGATATTGCACAAAGAGCAAAAGTCAGCCGAAGTACATTGGATGTGATGGGAGAACTGGGGATTTTGGGAGATCTTCCGGAAAGCAACCAGTTATCCATCTTTGATTTAAATATCGGATAACCGATCAGGAGGAGAAAATGTATTACTTTATTGTTAATCCACAAGCACAATCCGGACGAGGCGCTGTAGTATGGAAACGCATCCGTCGCGTTATGGAGAAAAAGGGCTTGCCGTTTAAAGCTTTATTCACAGAACATACAGGACATGCAACAGAATTAGCCCGTCATGCGGCAGAACAAAACGAAGAAAAAAAGATTATCGTCGCCATGGGCGGTGACGGTACCATTAGTGAGGTGATGGGTGGAATCTGGGATCATGAGGATATTACATTTGCATATATTCCAATCGGTTCCGGTAATGATTTTGCTAAAACTTTAGGTATTTCTTCGAATTGGAAAGAAGCATTAAAAGGCATTTTAAATGAAGAACATCACATCGGTCTTCATCCGGGACGTGTCGAATTTGACGGCAAAGTACGTCATTTTGGCGGAAGTATGGGGATTGGGTTTGATGCGGCTGTTTGTGTCAGTGTTGACAATCTTCGTTTCAAAGCCTTGTTTAATCGCCTGGGTGTGGGCAAATTTACGTATCTTGGAGCTGCCATCAAATTATTGATCACAAGTTCCTGTGATAAGATGAAGATTCGTCTGGACGGCAAAGAGGTGCGCCAGTTTGACCATGTACTCTTTATGTGTGGTCTTAAGGGCAACTATGAAGGCGGCGGATTTAAGTTTACACCGGATGCCAAAATGGATGATCCATATATTCATTTGTGTATGGCAGACAGTATCCCGGTGGCAAAACGTTTTGCTTTGCTTCCAAAAGCAGCTGCAGGGAAACATGTGGGTGAACCCGGTGTTCATATGATGAATTGCCAGAAGGTTGAAATTATTTCATCCAAACCGAAATTTGTGCATGTGGATGGAGAAGTTCTTGGACAGGCAAAGAAAATCACGGTTAAGTTAGAAAAAACAGTCATTCCAATGGTGTATTAATATAGGAAATGAAGTGCTTCATGAAAAGTGCTTGCAATTTGAAATATTTGGTGTTACACTGAAATGGATAACAGATAATGATAAACTAGAAGAGTGGGCGTGAGTCCACTCTTTATACGTGTTTAGGGAAATTTTCTAGGGGGAAACGAAGCGTGGCTAAAAAAGATTATGAAAGCAAAACAGAAGAATTGATTCAGCCATTGATCGACGCGAATCATTTTGAACTTGTAGATGTAGAATGGGTCAAAGAAGGAGCGAACTGGTATTTACGTGTGTTTATCGATAAAGAAGGCGGCATCACAGTAGATGATTGTGAGCTTGTAAGCCGTGCTTTTGAAGAAACACTGGATAGAGAAGATTATATTTCAGAAAACTATATTTTCGAAGTCAGCTCTCCGGGACTTGACCGTCCTTTAAAGAAAGAAAAAGATTTTGCAAGAAGCATCGGAAAAGATGTAGAACTCAAATTATATAAAGCCATTAACAAGGAAAAAGAATTTGTTGGTGTGCTTGCTGCTTATGATGAGGAAACAGTGACATTGGAGATGGACGATGCGTCTTTGATGACATTTGACCGTGCAGATATTGCCATTATTCGATTGGCATTCTTTTTCTAAATATAAGATAAGAACATAAACGTATATTTATATAGAAAGATACTTTCACACCGATTATAGGAGGAATTAATAAAATGAATAACGGACACGAATTAATTGAGGCTTTGAATCAGATCGAAAAAGAAAAAGGCATCAGTAAGGATATCTTACTTGAAGCGATGGAAAACTCTCTTGTCGCAGCATGTAAGAATGAATATGGTAAAGCAGATAACATCCGCGTAAATATTGACCGTGAAACAGGCGAGGTTGTTGTTTATGCAGAAAAAGAAGTTGTAGAAGAAGTTGAAGATGATGTACTTCAGATCAGTTTGACAAATGCACGTTTAAGAGATATTAAATGCAATCTTGGAGACATCATCCATGTTGAAGTTACACCAAGAAACTTTGGACGTATTGCTGCACAGAAAGCAAAACAGGTTGTTGTACAGAAGATCCGAGAAGAAGAACGTAAATCTTTATATCATCAGTATTTTGATAAAGAAAGAGATATCGTAACAGGTATCGTACAGCGTTACAATGGACGCAATATCAGTGTAAACCTTGGTAAAGTAGATACCGTGCTTACAGAAGCAGAACAGGTGAAAGGTGAATATTTCCAGCCAACAGAACGTATCAAACTTTACGTTGTTGAAGTAAAAGATACAACAAAGGGACCAAAGATTACAATTTCCCGTACACATCCAGAATTAGTCAAACGTTTATTTGAATATGAAGTTGCAGAAGTACGTGACGGTACAGTCGAAATCTGCAGCATTTCCCGTGAAGCTGGTTCCAGAACAAAGATTGCAGTTCGTTCCAATCATCCGGATGTAGATCCAGTCGGTGCATGTGTTGGTGTGAACGGTTCCCGTGTAGGTGCCGTTGTTTCCGAACTTCGTGGTGAAAAGATTGATATTGTTAACTGGAATGAAGATCCGGCAATTTTTATCGAAAATGCATTAAGTCCGGCAAAAGTTGTATCTGTAAGTGCAAATGAAGAAGAAAAAACAGCATCCGTTATTGTACCGGATTATCAGTTATCTCTTGCAATTGGTAAAGAAGGTCAGAATGCAAGACTTGCAGCACGTTTAACAGGCTACAAGATTGATATTAAGAGCGAATCTCAGGCTTATGACGAAGCAGAAGCTTCTGATGACTATATGGAAGAAGATATCTTTTTGGATGAAATGCCCGAAGAGGATGAAGAATAATGGTAACCAAAAAAGTTCCTATGAGACAGTGTACAGGCTGTCGTGAAATGAAATCAAAACGGGATATGATTCGCGTCATTAAAACAGCAGAGAATGAAATCTGTATCGATGCTACTGGACGTAAGAATGGTCGCGGGGCTTACATTTGTCCTTCCATGGATTGTTTAAAACAGGCGATGAAGAGCAGAGGCCTGGAACGTTCTTTGAAAATGTCCATTCCGGATACAGTTTATCAGCAGTTGGAAGAGGAGATGAGTCACATTGGCAAATGATAAAGTGTTGTCTTACCTCGGATTAGCAACCAAAGCAGGAAAGATTCAGAGCGGTGAATTTTCCACGGAAAAGTCTGTTAAGAGCGGCAAAGCGGCTTTGGTCATCGTGGCAGAAGATGCTTCAGATAATACAAAAAAGAAATTCAAAAATATGTGTTCCTTTTATGAAGTTCCATTTTATGTGTATGGCACAAAAATTGCTTTGGGAGCATGCATCGGCAAGGAATTCCGTGCTTCTTTAGCATTAGAGGATCCTGGTTTTTGTAAGGCCATAGAGAAACAGATGAATTCAGAACAGAGATAGAGACGGAGGTAGGTATATGTCAAAAATCAGAGTACATGAATTAGCAAAAGAATTAAATAAAAGCAGCAAAGATGTTATTTACGCACTTAAAGGACATGGTGTTCTTGTAGAAAGTCACATGAGCACAATTCCAGATGAAAGTGCGGAAAAAATTCGTAAATTCTTTGCAGCGCCACCGGTAAAAAAACAGGAAGCACCTGTTCAGGATAAAGCACCCGTAAAACAGGCAGCACCTGCAGCGAATGCAGAAGCGAAACCAGCAGCAAATAATGGTGAAAGAGGCCAGCGTCCAAACAATGGCGAACGTCGTTCATTTAACAACAACGGCGAAAGAGGCCAGCGTCCAAACAATGGCGAACGTCGTCCATTTAACAACAACGGTGAAAGAGGCCAGCGTCCAAACAATGGCGAACGTCGTTCATTTAACAACAACGGCGAAAGAGGCCAGCGTCCAAACAATGGCGAACGTCGTTCATTTAACAACAACGGCGAAAGAGGCCAGCGTCCAAACAATGGCGAACGTCGTCCATTTAACAACAACGGCGAAAGAGGTCAGCGTCCAAACAATGGCGAACGTCGTTCATTTAACAACAACGGCGAAAGAGGTCAGCGTCCAAACAATGGCGAACGTCGTCCATTTAACAACAATGGTGAAAGACCACAGCGTCAGGGTCAGGGTGGATTTAATAACCGTGACAATAACAGAGATAATCGTGGCGGCAATCGTGGAGGCTTCAACAACAATCGCGGTGAAGCTAAGTTTAATCTGGATAACGCTATCAGTAAAGAAGTTGTTGTAACAAAAGATACAAGCCGTGAAAACAGAAGAAACTTTAAAGATAAAGAAAAACCAGTAAAGAGTGTAACGGATGGAAGAAGCAATGGTAAGAAAGGAATGGGTGGAAAACCATTAACAAAGAAATCAGACCTTCAGAAACCAACACAGAAACCAAAGCCGGTAGTAGAAAAAGTAACAAATATTGTACTTCCAGAAGTGATTACAATTAAAGATCTTGGTGACAAAATGAAAATTTCTGCTGCTGAAATCGTTAAGAAATTGTTCTTCAGCGGTAAAATGGTTACTTTAAATACAGAAATTACTTACGATGAGGCAGAAGAAATCGCATTAGAATACGAAATTCTCTGTGAGCATGAAGTGGTTGTAGATCCAATTGAAGAGATTCTTAAAGAAGAAGAAGAGAACGAAGCAGATTTACTTCCAAGACCACCGGTTGTATGTGTTATGGGTCATGTTGACCACGGTAAAACATCCATCCTTGACTGTATCCGTAATGCCCATGTAACAGCTGGTGAAGCTGGCGGTATCACACAGCATATCGGTGCTTATGTGGTAGAAACAGATGGCGGAAAGATTACTTTCCTTGATACACCAGGTCATGAAGCGTTCACAGCAATGCGTCTTCGTGGTGCACAGTCTACAGACATTGCTATCCTTGTTGTTGCAGCTGATGATGGTGTAATGCCTCAGACAATTGAAGCAATCAGCCATGCAAAAGCAGCGGGCATCGAAGTCATTGTTGCTATTAACAAAATTGATAAACCAAGTGCAAATCCTGAAAGAGTTAAACAGGAATTAACAGAATATGAACTTGTTCCAGAAGATTGGGGCGGTACAACACTTATGGTTCCTGTATCTGCTAAAACAGGCGAAGGTATTGATGAGCTTCTTGAAACGGTTCTTCTTCAGGCAGAAATGTGTGAACTTAAATCCAATCCAAACCGTAGAGCACGTGGTCTTGTTATCGAAGCCCAGCTGGATAAAGGCCGTGGTCCGGTTGCGACAGTACTTGTCCAGAAAGGTACATTGCATGTTGGTGACTGTCTTGCTATCGGATCCGCATCCGGTCGTGTACGTGCTATGATCGATGACAAGGGTCGTCGTGTCAAAGAAGCAGGTCCATCCATCCCTGTTGAGATTCTTGGTTTGAACGATGTTCCAGAAGCTGGTGAAGTTTTCATTTCCACAAAGAATGAAAAAGAAGCCAGAGTTATTTCTGAAACATTTATTGCTCAGAGAAAAGAAAAATTATTGGCAGAAACAAAATCCAAATTGTCTCTTGATGGTCTCTTTGATCAGATTCAGGCTGGTCAGTTGAAAGAACTTAACATCATCGTTAAGGCTGACGTACAGGGTTCTGTTGAGGCTGTTAAACAGAGTTTATTAAAACTTTCCAATGACGAAGTTGTTATTAAGATTGTTCATGGCGGTGTTGGTGCCATCAACGAATCTGACGTTACATTAGCATCCACATCCAATGCCATTATTATCGGTTTCAACGTTCGTCCGGATAATATGGCGAAGACAGTTGCTGAAACAGAAAAAGTAGATATGCGTCTCTACCGTGTTATCTACCAGGCAATCGAAGATATCCAGGCAGCGATGAAAGGTATGCTTGATCCGGAATTCCGTGAAAAAATTCTTGGTCATGCAGAAGTTCGTCAGACATATAAAGTATCCGGTGTGGGTACAATCATTGGTGGATACGTTCTTGATGGTAAGATCGAAAGAAATGCTAAAGTACGTCTCCTTCGTGACAACATTGTTATCCATGAAGGTCAGCTTGCATCCCTTAAACGTTTCAAAGATGACGTGAAAGAAGTTGCAGCAGGTTATGAATGTGGTATGTCCCTTGAAAAATTCAATGATATTAAAGAGGGCGACCAGTTAGAAGTCTTTGTTATGGAAGAAATTCCAAGATAGAGAGGTATCTATGAGAAAAAACAGTATTAAAAATACACGTATCAATGGTGAAGTACAGAAAGAGCTTGGACGAATCATTACAAGAGAGATTAAAGATCCACGTATTTCTTCACTGACTTCGGTTGTTGCAGTGGAAGTGGCTCCGGATTTGAAGACTTGTAAAGCCTATATCAGTGTGTTAGGTGATAAAGAAGCTCAGAAATCCACATTGGAAGGTTTGAACAGTGCTATGGGCTATATCCGTAAAGAACTCGCACGTTCCGTAAATCTTCGAAATACACCAGCCATTACATTTGTCATGGACCAGTCCATTGAATACGGTGTCAATATGACGCGTATTATTAATGAAGTGAATAAAGATTTAAAAGAAGAAAACGATTTAAATGAGGAAGAATAATATGAAAAGCTTTCTTATAAATCATATTGAAGAGAGTCAGACCATCGCTATTACCGGTCATACACGACCGGATGGCGATTGTGCAGGCTCCTGTATGGGTCTTTATAATTATATTCTGGCGAATTATCCGGAAAAGAAAGTGGATATTTATCTGGAACCGATTGCGGACAGCTATAAGATGGTAAAGCATACCGAAGATATTCAACAACCGGGAGTTTTAGAAACACCTGCGGATTCATGTATGGTATATGATTTGCTTATCTGTCTGGATACGAGTCAGAAAGATCGTATGACAAAAGGAATGTCCGTTTATTTTGAACAGGCAAAAAAAACAATCAATATCGACCATCATGTAAGTAATACAGGTTTTGCCGATATAGATCATGTGGTAAGTGCTGCAAGTTCCGCGAGTGAGGTTGTTTATGACCTTTTGGAGAAGGAACGTATTGATCTTGCCAGTGCAGAAGCTCTTTACATGGGAATTATCTGTGATTCGGGTGTGTTTAAATATTCCAGCACGAGTGAGCATACGATGCAGATTGCCGGTCATTTAATGACAATCGGTGTGGACAGCAGCCGATGGATTGACGAAGTGTTTTATGAACGCACCTATAAGCAGGCAAAACTTCTTGGACAGGCATTGTTAAACAGTGAACTTATCTTTGAAGGTCGTTGTATTTACACGGTGGTTGATCGTGCAATGTTTGAATATTTTTCGGCAGGCCATGATGATCTGGAAGGTGTGGTGGAACAGCTTCGCCTGACAAAAGGTGTGGAAGTTGCCGTCCTTATTTCGGAAACAGTGGAAGGAACATGCAAGTTTAGTTTTCGATCCAAACGCTATGTCGATGTGAACAAAGTGGCATCTATTTTTGGCGGTGGTGGTCATGTGCGTGCAGCAGGCTGTACCATCAAGGGTGATTATAAAGAACCATTAAAGATATTTTTAGAAGCAATAGAAGGGCAGCTGGCAACAGATGTATAATGGAATTATCAATATTTACAAAGAGGCAGGTTTCACATCCCATGATGTGGTTGCCAAACTTCGTGGAATATTAAAACAGAAGAAAATCGGACATACAGGAACTTTGGATCCAGAGGCAGTCGGGGTGTTGCCGGTATGCCTTGGCAAAGGTACAAAGGTATGTGATCTTTTGACTGATAAAGACAAAGTTTATGAAACTGTTATGTGTCTGGGTGTTGTTACAGATACGCAGGATATGACAGGAGAGGTTCTTTCACGAGCGGAAGTTCACGTGACGCATGAGATGTTAGAAGAAGTTCTTGAAACATTTCGTGGCGAATATGATCAGATTCCGCCCATGTATTCAGCCTTAAAAGTCCAGGGTAAAAAGCTCTATGAACTGGCAAGAGAAGGCAAAGTCGTAGAACGTAAAGCCAGACGTGTTCAGATTCTTGGACTGGAGATTTTGGCGATGGATCCAGATGGTATTCATGTACATATGCGTGTCCATTGCTCCAAGGGGACATATATTCGTACCCTTTGTCATGATATTGGTGAAAAGCTGGGCTGCGGTGCGGCTATGGAAAAGCTTGTACGTACTCAGGTTGGTGTGTTCGAAATTCAGGATGCTTTAACATTATCCCAGATTGAATCTTATGTACAGAATAATCAAGTGGATACGGTCATTTGCAGTATTGACAGTATGTTTCAGATGTGGCCGGCAGGAAAAACAGATGCACTTTCTGACCGTTTGTTGTATAATGGGAATATGCTCTATAGAGAAAATGTCATTTTAGAAAACGGTTCAAAGCCTGAGAATGGCGGAAAATACCGGATTTACGACAGTCAGAGTCAGTTTTGTGCAGTTTATGTGTATGATGGACGGCATAAAACATTTAAAAACGAAAAGATGTTTGTGTAATCAGGAGATTTCGGCATGAAATATATAACAGGAACCAGAGATTTTCATCTGGAAAACACAGCGGTGGCTCTTGGGAAGTTTGACGGTCTTCACCGGGGTCATCAGATTTTGATTGATAAGATTAAACGTTATAAAGCACAGGGACTTAAAGCGGTCATGTTTACATTTGACTTTCATCCGGCAGCTTTTTTACAAAATAAACCATTGGAACTGATCTTTACACGTGAGGAACGTGTGGCATGGGCGGAGAATATGGGAATCGATTATCTGGTAGAATTTCCATTTACAAAAGAAACTTCGGGTATGGCAGCAGAAGCGTTTGTCGAAGAAGTTCTTGTTAAAAGTTGTGGTGCAAAAATCATTGTATGTGGCGACGACTTCCATTTTGGGTATCAGAGACGTGGCAGTGTGGATATGCTCCGCAATCTGGAACAGGAATTTGGTTTTAAAACCGATGTGTGTGAAAAACTTCAGATTGAAGCACCTGTCTATGAAGGTGGTGCCTTTACTGGAAGATATGAACTTCAGGATGTGAGCAGTACCCTGGTTCGTGAAGCGATTCGACGTGGAGACATGCAGTTTGCAGCGAAGATGCTGGGAGCTCCATTTTCTGTGTGCGGAGAAGTGGTTCATGGTAAGCAGCTCGGCAGAACATTGGGTATGCCGACGGCGAATGTGATGCCTCCAATGCATAAGATCATGCCGCCGAATGGTGTATATTCTTCAAGAACCATTGTTGGAGCCAATGTTTATCATTCCGTTACGAATATTGGACATAATCCGACGGTTGGTGATAATATCAGTAAACGAATGGAAACCTACGTGTACGACTTTGATGGAAGTCTATATGGTCAGGAGATTGAAGTTCAGTTGTTTCGATTTGAGCGTCCGGAGATGAAGTTTAATGGTCTGGATGAACTTAAAAACCAGATTCATAGAGATAAAGCATCGACGATGGAATTTTTTGGAATTCATGGAGATTTATAGGAACCTAAAAGTGATTATTGTTTTAATGAGAGATCGTGGTCATGTGGGTTCGTTCTAATAAAAAGTAAATTGAATAAATAATAAAAAAACGGCTATGCAGAAAAAAATGCATAGCCGTTTTTTTGTTGGAAATGTTTTGCTTGAATTTTACAAAGATTTAACGCGTATAGAATAGTAGATTTTACATTATGAATTTATAATGAGAAACCAGAAAGGAGGAGAAGCATGAAGAAAGAAAAAAAAGAAGAACAAATTATTCGATTAAAACATAGTGGAAATGTGCTTTTATTTGTGCTTCCGGCACTGATACCACTCATTATTTTCTGGATATATCCGATTCTTCGATCAATTTGGATCAGTTTTACAGATTGGGATTTTATGACACCGAATTACAATTTTGTTTTTTTAAAGAATTATATTGCTTTGTTTAAAGACAGCCGTTTTTATAATGCCTTATGGAATACATTCGTATTCACAGCCGGGACATTGATTCCAACAATCGCAGGTGGTTTGGGTCTGGCTCTTTTATTGAGGAAAAAATTTAGTGGAAGCGGTTTATTTAAATTTGTATTGTTTTCTCCGTGGATCACGCCGACTGTTGCAGTTTCAATTGTTTGGACATGGATTTTTCAGCCGGATGGAGGCATTGCGAATGTGGTGTTAGAATTTTTGAATCTGCCTGCACTGGAATGGATCAGCAGTTCAGATACGGCGATGCTGTCTGTAATTATTGTTACTGTATGGAAAAGTCTTGGTTATGCGATGATTTTTTATTTATCTGCATTGGAAAAGGTTCCGAAAGAACTTTATGAAGCAAGCAGTATGGATGGTGCAAAGAAGTTTCGTCAGTTTTTCGATATGACACTTCCGAGTATCTCACCAACAACATTTTTTTTGATGATTATTACAATGGTGAATTCGCTTCAGGCATATGATCAGATTCAGATTCTGACACAGGGAGGACCGAGCGGAAGCACCCGAACACTTCTTTACATGTACTATCAGTTAGGTTTTGAGGAGTTTAATATGGGTGGTGCAACAGCCGTTGCCGTTGTTATGATAGCGATTACTGTGTTGCTTTCTATTATACAATTTACAGCATCTAAAAAATGGGTTCACTATTAAAATTGATAAAGTTGCTGAAGTGAGAGATTGAGAGGTAAAAAATGGTTGATGCAAATGTTTTAACAACAGATTTGAAAGCAACAAAAGAGGTAGAGAGAAATATAAATGGTGTTGAAATTGTGGCCGATTTCATGAAGTACGCTGTTTTGGTGAGTGTCAGCATATTTACAGCATTTCCTTTTATATGGATGTTTCTAAGTGCATTGAAGTCGAAAGAAGAAATCATGAATGTGATGACATTTTTACCAGCACAGCCACAGTGGGAAAATTTTGCAGAAATATTGTTTGATTCACCAATTCTATCTTATATCGGAAATAGTTTATGGGTATCCTTGATTGTGATTGTTCTGCAGATTGTTACCGGTGCGATGTTGACATATGCCATGGTGTTCCTTGAATTTAAAGGAAGAAATATTTTATTTGCTGTTGTCATGGGAACTTATATGCTTCCTGTAGCGGCAACATACATTCCAAGTTATATTATTTTGTCTAAATGGAATTTATTAAATACAACTACTGGATTGGTTATATCCAGCTGTGTAAGCATTTTTGGTATTTTCCTGTTAAGGCAGGCATTTATGCAGGTACCGAAGGGGCTTGTAGAAGCTGCCAGAATGGATGGGGCCAGTCATTTCAGGATTTTGTGGGAGATTATTTGTCCAATGACAAAATCAGCGTTTATTACCTTTGGATTAATGAGCTTTATTTCAACATACAACAACTATATGTGGCCGTCTTTGATTACAAATGACAGTACAAAGTTTTTAGTATCCCAGGGGCTGCGAAGCTTCTTTATTGAAGGCGGGGCTTACGGGACAAAATGGAATCTTGTTATGGCAGCCAGTGCTGTGATTGTTATTCCATTACTGATCTTGTTTGCATTTACACAGAAGTGGTTCATTAATGGAATCGGTGGAGACACCGGAATGAAAGGTTGAGCAAACAATAAAACATGAATGAAATTTCAGGAGGAAAAAAGAATGAAGAAAGCATTAACTTTAGTTTTAGCAGCTACAATGACTGCCGGTTTGTTAACTGGCTGTGGCGGTAGTGACGAAACAAAAGCCACAGAAACAGTGAAGACAGAAAAAGCAGAGGAACCTGTAGAAGTAGAATTTTGGTATGCCGGAGGAAAAACTGCCGTAGGCGTTGTTCAGGAGATTATCGATAATTTCAATGCCTCCCAGGATAAGTATACGGTAACAGCAGTTACACAGGCGGATTATTCAGAAACTTATCAGAAATTACAGGCGGGTATTGCAGGAAAAGCTGCTCCGGATCTTGTACTCTTAGAACCTGATACTGCGAAAGTCCTCTACAAAAAGGGTCTTGTTGAAACATTAAACGGTTATATGGATACAGATGAGGAGTTTCAGAAAGATGATTACCTTCCGGTATTTTTTGATTGTGGTGTAGATGAAACCGGTGATGTTTTTGCCATGCCGGCATATGGAACAACACAGGTATTATATTACAATATCGAAGCATTTGAAAAAGCCGGTGTAAAGCCGGAAGAAATTAAGACATGGCAGGATCTTGCAGAAGCTGCAAAGGCCATTCAGGAAACAGGAGAATTCGAATATGGTTGGGAACCAATGTGGGGACCTGGCAATTTAATCGATGCTGCATTCAGCAATGGTGCATCTGTATTTAATGAAGATGGAACTCAAGTTACAATTAATTCTCCAGAGTGGGTAGAGGTTTGGGAAGCTTTCCGTACATGGATTCATGATGAGAAAACAATGGCTATTCACTTTGGTGGACAAGGCTGGGAATACTGGTATAACACAATTGATGATGTGCTTGCAAATAAAGCGGGTGGTTATACAGGTTCGTCCGGCGATCAGGCAGACCTCGATTTCAGTATTGTAGCAGCAATGGAACAGCCTGCATGGGATGAAGATTCACAGTCCTCACCAGTGGCAGAAGCATTAACACTTTCTGTATTAGAAAGCTCCAGTGATGAAGAAAAACAGGGTGCTTATGAATTTATGAAATATTTTATGGATGCGGAGAGTCAGACAAAATGGACAATGGCAACGGGTTATATCGCAGTAAATACAAATATCCAGGATAATCCGGAGTATATTGCGTATACAGAAAAAAATCCACAGGCTTTGGTGCCATTTAATCAGGCCGGACATGGTTCTGCGTATCCAGACGATCCAACAAATGGTGTTATTTATGATGCATTAACTGTTGCAGCAGATAAAGTTGAAATTGATGGTGTTTCTGCCCAGGAAGCATTAGATGAAGCACAAAAAACAGCTCAGGAGGCATTGGATGCAGCATTGGGCAAATAACAGAGAAAAATCATGTGAATAAAATGGGCATTTCAATTATGGAGAAACAGAAATGAAGGAAATATTGGAGTTTGTCATTGGGAAGAATGTACCGATACTTACAAAAAAAGAATTCATGATAGATGAACAATGCGTATGTCTGGGAATAGAGCACGACTTGCCTTTGGAATATGGATTTCTTGTGTTTCTGATGATACAGGATCCGAAAGGAAATGTAAGATTTCAAAAGCAGCTTGGATGCAGTGAACCGATGATTTCAATTGGTGCATCTGCAAAGGATACCACAATCGGTGGTGTTCCGGGAGAAATTCCAATGGGAATGTGGACGATAAGTCTCTACGCATTTTCAGAATATGTACAAAAACTTACAGACAATCAGGTAACTTTTTTTCATGTTTTCCTTTCAAATAGACGGCTGCCAGTTACGGAAGTAATTGGCGGGCCCGTCTGGGTTGGAAATACAACCACATATGAAAAATATGATTATAAAAGAATATATCAGCCGGAGAGTAAGTGGTATAAAGGAGACCTGCATACCCACACGCGTTTGTCTGATGGAAAAGAATTGCCGGAAAGTGCCAGTAAAAAGGCGAAACAAATGGGATTAGATTATTATATTCCGACAGAACACAATGTGGTTCATACAGGTTGGTCAGATACCGACGTTATGATACTTCCGGGAGTGGAAATAACAACGATACTGGGGCATGCAAATCTTTTTGGAATTGACAGAAGACCAGAAGCGATCGATTCTATTTTAGTTCATAAAAAAGAAGAACTTTTGAAAAAAGATATTTTAGCAGTTGTCAAAGAATGCAGGGAAAGGAACTGGCTGTTTAGTGTGAATCATCCATTTCTTTATGTATGGAAATGGCTTATGGAAGAAGTATCCCTTGAAGATATAAATTGTCTGGAAATTATTAATGATCCTACATATGCGGCAGATCCGGATGCACAGGCAGAAGAGGCAAATCGGAAGGCGGTTTTTTTATCTGATACATTATGGGAAGATGGATATCGCATTTGTGCTATTGGCGGCAGCGATTCTCATAAAGAAATCGATGATTTTTATGAAGGGGCAACAGAACCATCAATTCCCGGAGATCCGGCAACATGGTTATACATGGATGGGTTATCGCCAGATCATTTATTAGACGCTTTGCGTAATTGCTGCTGTTATGTCACAAGATATTGTGAGGCACAGTTTAAGGCTGCTGCACATAATAAAGAAGGAAAAACATGCGATAAAGAAGTTCGTTTTGGAGATCAATTAGATGAAGAAGTAAGTAAACTATCCTATGAAGTGAGTCTCGGCGGACTCAAAGAAGAACCGGTCATTTTCTATATCCAAAATGGAGAAAAACATCTTTGTAAGGATGTAAAAAAAATGCAGGATGGAAATTATAATGTTTCGGGTGAAATTGATATAGAAGACAATGAATATACGTGGATTCGTTTTGGTGCCCATAAAAAAGATGGCGGTTTTCTGTTTTATGGCAATCCCATTACGAGAGGAGAAAAGGAACATCGATTTAAGACCTTTGGTCAAATTAGACAGTATGTACAGGAACAATGGAAATAAAAGGTATTTTATTTGATAAAGATGGAACTCTTATTGATTTTTATGAGGTGTGGGGAACGGCAGCGGGCCCTGTGATGGAACGTATTTTAAACGAATATGGATTATCTTCTGAAAAGGGGATGAAGGACAAGCTTTTAGAAGCAATAGGTGTTCATGGAAATGTTATTGATTCAGAGGGAGCGTTGGCATGGAAACCTTATGCATGGATTGCGAAGGATTTGGCAAATGTATTATTACTGGAAAATGTGAATGCTTCCTGCGAAAGACTAACAGAGCAGCTTAGAGAAGGTTTTTATGAAGAGGTATCTATAAAAAGGCAGGAGTATCCGGTTTTTACAGATGTAAAAAAATTAATGGAAAAACTGCATCAATTGGGAATAAAGACAGGACTTGCAACAACCGATGAATATGAGTCAACCAGAATCTGCATGGATAAAATCGGCATTTCAGAGTGGATTTCCTTTTATGGAACATCTGGTATCAACTATCCGGAAAAACCGGATGGAGAATTGATTCGAATAGCTGCTCGAGAATGGCATATAAGTCCCGAAGAAATTGCCGTAATTGGTGATACACCAAATGATATGCGCTTTGCGCGTCATGGAAAAGCCATAGGAATTGGTGTTTTAAGCGGAACAGGAAAGAAGGAAGACTTAGAACCTTTGGCTGATTATATTATTGATTCGGTAGACGATTTAATAAATTTAATTGAGAGAAGAAAGTGTAGTTGAAATTAAGGAGAACTTATGTCAAAAATAGAATTAAAACATGTGAATAAAACATATGAAAATGGATTTGAAGCGGTAAAAGATTTTAATCTTGAAATTCTGGATAAAGAATTTATTATCTTCGTTGGACCTTCGGGTTGTGGAAAAACAACAACTTTGCGAATGATTGCAGGATTGGAAGAAATTACCGGCGGGGAACTTCTTATCGATGGAAAGAAAATGAATAGAGTAAGTTCCAGTGACAGAGATATTGCAATGGTATTCCAGAATTATGCGCTTTATCCACATATGAGTGTATACAAAAATATAGCATATAGTCTGCATATTCGTCGTGAGAAAAAAGATGTTATACATAAAAAAGTAATGAAGGTGGCAGAGATTCTGGGATTAACGGAAGTTCTTGATCGTAAACCAGGTCAGCTTTCCGGTGGACAGAAGCAAAGGGTTGCCATGGGACGTGCAATCGTAAGAAATCCAAAAGTCTTTCTTATGGATGAACCACTTTCAAATCTTGATGCAAAATTAAGAGGTCAGATGCGTGTGGAGATTGCAAGATTATATCATAAGCTAGATAGTACATTTATTTACGTTACCCATGATCAAACAGAAGCTATGACGCTTGGAACACGCATTGTCGTGATGAAGGATGGAGAGATTCAACAGATTGACACACCACAGAGACTGTTTCAGTATCCTGCAAATCAGTTTGTGGCAGGATTTATTGGTACCCCGCCTATGAATTTTATGGATGGAATCGTAAAAAGGGAAGGAGAAACTCTTTTTATAGAAGTTGGTGGAAGAAAAATTAACGTAACGAAGCGAAAAGCAGAAAAACTTTTGCAGGCGGATACCGTTGGAAAAAAAGTTGTGCTTGGAATTCGACCAGAACATATCCAGTTATTTAAGGAAACAAACGGACCAGTTCATAGTGAAGGTCATGTGGATGTCTACGAAATGCTTGGAACAGAAGCGATTGTATATATCAATCAGAAAAATTCTGATGAAAGACTGGTAGCAAAAATTATGTCTGAAGAAAAGATGGAAACTTCTGAAAAAGTCAAAGTCGTATTTGATATTGAAAAAATCCATGTATTTGACAAAGAAACAGGAAGGACCATTACGAATTAGGAGGAAAATATGCCTTATTTATTGCTGGCATTTGCCATAGGTATGGAAATTCTTGCGACAACGCTGCTTAAATTTTCCGAAGGTTTTAGCAAAATTGGTCCAACCGTAGGATGTGCACTTGCTTATGTGTTATGCTACACAGCATTTTCGAAGGCTGTGACTAAAATGAACTTAGGCGTTGCTTATGCGACATGGTGTGGTGTTGGAATTCTTGTAACCACAATAATTTCTGTGTTTGTGTTTAAAGAAAAAATAACAGTGTCTGGCATAATAGGAAGTATTCTGGTTATAGCAGGCTGTACAATATTAAATATGACAAAAAGCTAGAGTGTCTAGCTTTTTTTTTACATTTCTGTATAATCATCAAAAAATGGAAAGAACATACGTTTGCAAAATAGGAACATAAGTGCTATAATGAATTTGATAAAAGATGTACTAAGATTTTGAAGTTGAGAGGTGCAAAACAAAATCGAGGTGAGATTATGGAATATTTGACAACGGAAGATATTGTTCAGAAGAAGTTGGTTATTTTGGCAGATGCAGCAAAGTATGATGTAGCCTGTACATCCTCCGGTGTGAATCGAAGCAGCGGTGGAACAGGCATGGGGAATTCAAGGGCATGTGGAATTTGTCATAGTTTTGCGTCGGATGGCCGCTGTATTTCTCTTTTAAAGATTTTATTGTCCAATGATTGCGTATATGATTGCAAATATTGCAAAAACAGGGTAAGTAACGATATTCCAAGGGCGACGTTTACGCCGGAAGAATTGTGTCAATTAACCATGGGATTTTACAGGCGCAACTACATTGAAGGTTTGTTTTTAAGTTCAGGTATTATGAAGAATCCGAATTATACCATGGAGTTGATGTACGAAACATTAAGATTATTGCGTGAGAAGTATGGGTTTCACGGATATATTCATGTGAAGTCCATTCCTGGAGCAGACGAGGAATTGATTCGACGCACAGGATTTTATGCAGATCGTATGAGCTGTAATCTGGAGCTTCCGACGGCAGAAGGGTTAAGAAAGCTGGCACCGAATAAAAACCGTGAATTGATTTTAAGACCTTTGCGTCAGGTGCAGAAAGGTATTCTTCAAAATAAAGAAGAATTGACGGTTTATCGTCATGCACCCAAATTTGTACCTGCAGGACAAAGTACCCAGGTGATTGTGGGAGCAACACCGGAGAGTGATTATCAGATTTTAGCTGTGGCAGAATCTTTGTATAAAAAATTTGCACTTCGACGCGTGTTTTATTCAGCTTATGTGGCGGTGAATCAGGATGAACATTTGCCTGCAGTAGATACGAAACCCCCGTTACTTCGGGAGCATCGTCTATATCAGGCAGACTGGTTGCTGCGGTTTTATGGATTTAAGGCAGATGAACTTTTGAGCGAGGAACACGATTCGTTTAATATTGCTCTGGATCCAAAATGTGATTGGGCTTTGAGAAATTTACAGTATTTTCCAGTAGAGATTAACCGGGCATCCTATGAGATGCTATTAAGAGTTCCGGGGATCGGTGTGACGGGAGCGCGAAGAATCTGTCAGTCTAGAAGACACGCGACGTTAGATTTTGATGATCTGAAGAAGATGGGCGTTGTTTTGAAACGTGCCATGTATTTTATTACCTGTTCCGGACGGATGATGTATCGTATTCATTTTAATGAGGATGCCATTACACGGAATCTTCTGGCTATGCATGAACGTCTTCCGAAAGAAGTTCAGGAATCGATTTCCGGATATGAACAGTTGTCCATGTTTGATACAAGAGTGGCTGAACAATGGCAGATCCCATTGCCGCCAATGCGGGAGGTGACCTTATGAAGATGCCGAGAGTTTATGCATGTGAAGATTCTCTGGAAGGAATCTTAAGTGCAGTGCATGCAGCCTATATGAGTCGTTATGGACACGAATACCAGTCTGTTCATGCGGGAGATTATGTGGAGAGTACGTTATTTACAGAGACGATTTATGTCAAGACGGATCTGGATAAGGCAACTCGTGTAGCAGATGCCATCATTCACAAGATTTCAGGTATGGCATGGTATATGATCCAACATGCGGCCATGGCCAATGA